>DAOTXG010000500.1:0-13967 GCA_034435515.1 Anaerolineales bacterium | reverse complement strand
GGAACGAAGTCCAAGTCGAGCGCGCGCGCCGCCGCGGCGATCCCCAGACCGCCATCGGCCACGCCGGACGCCACCGCCGCCGCCACCGCCAGGTGCGTGTACTCCTCGCGCTCGTACCCCCGAATCTCCTCCGGCTTCAACCCGATCTTGCCGATTTCAAAATCCAGCAGCACGCGCGTCCCTGCGCCCCGCTGGCGGTTGACGAACGTCACGCCGGGCTGCCCCAGGTCCGCGAGCGTGCGCAGCTTCTTTGGGTTGCCCGGCTTCACGATCAACCCCTGCTCGCGCCCGACGAGCGTGACCAGCACGACGGGCGTATCGGGCAGATACTTTTTGATGTAACTGACGTTGTACTCGCCCGTGTCCGGGTCGAGCAGGTGGCTCCCGGCCAGGTGCGCCTCGCCGCGCCGCAGCGCGACCAGCCCGCCCTGGCTGCCCACGTTCGCCGACGACAGGCGCTTTCCTTTCTCGGCCAGAAACTGCGCGAGCAGGTCCAGCGTGAGGTCGTGAGAGCCAATCGCCACAATCGTCCGCGCGATCTCCTGCGGCGAGCGGTAGAGATGCACCGTCACCTTATCACCCGCGTTGAATCCCTCGCTGTGGCGCGGGATGCGGACGAGGCCGTCGGCGCGGACGAGCGAGGTGATGACCCCGGCCCCGCGCGAGAGCGGCGTCGCCACGACGCGCCCACCCACCTGGCCCACGGTGACCCGCATGTATTCGTCGTCTCCCATCGGCGAAAGCACCTTGCGCGTGAGCGTGGCTTCGAGCGTCGGCGGCGCTTGCGGCGCGCGCCCCAGCCACCTGGCCAGAATGGGTTCGATGAAGATTTCGCCCGTGAGCGCCGCGGAGACAGGGTAGCCGGGAACGCCGAGGATTGGGGTAGGTAATTTGTAATTGGTAATTTGGGATTTGTCAATCATTCCCGCGATGACGGGATGGCCGGGCCGGACGGCGACGCCGTGAAAGAGAAGACGGCCTAGTTCTGACACGACCCTTGCCGAGAAATCTTCGGAGCCGGCCGACGAACCGGCGTTGAGCAGGACTAAATCATGCGTTGACGCGGCCTCGGCTACCGCCGCTTTGATGCGCTCGAAGTCGTCGGGGACGATGGGATAGCGCGTGGCCTGCCCGCCCCATTCCTCCACCTGGGCGGCGAGCACGAGCGAGTTATATTCCAGGATGTCGCCCGGCTTCACCGCCGTCCCCGCCGGGACGAGTTCGGTGCCGGTCGGGATCACAGCCACGCGCGGTTTGCGCCGCACGAGGACGGTCGAGTGGCCGCATCCCGCAATGGCCCCCAGGTCCACCGGGCGCAGGGTGTGGTTCGCGGGCAGCACCAGTTCGGTCGCCACCATGTCCTCGCCCATCGGGCGGACGTGCGACCAGGGGGTGACGGAGGCGCGAATTTCGATTGCGGATTGGGGATTGGGGATTGCGGATTGGGGACTATAGCCCCCGGAGCGAAGCGGAGTGGGGTTGCGGATTGCGGAATGGTCGGCCTCGTCGGCCCAGGGAGGAGGCTCGCCTTCCGGGTCGTGCGCCCAGGGCTGTCGGGAGGTCTCCGGTTCGATCAGTTGGATATGCTCGATTGGGATAACGGCGTCGGCCCACGCGGGGAGCGGGTCGCCCGTGTCCACGTATTTCGTCTGCGTGTCCAGCGCGAGGCGCACGGGCGTCACGTCGGAGGCGAGGGCGGTGTCTCGCGCGCGCACGGCGTAGCCGTCCATCGCCGAGGCGTGGTAGTGCGGCGACGAAATCCTGGCCCACACAGGCGCCGCCGTCACGCGGCCGAGGGCGCGGTCCAGCGGAACAACCTCGCCCTCGAAAGGCTGCCACAAACCGGCGGCTTCGAGCGCGCCGATCAGCCTCTGCCAGGCCTCGTCAAGCGGAATGTCGTCCAGGTAAACCTTGCGTTTGGGCACGTTCGTTTCAGCCTGACTACTCAGCCCGAGCGATGGGGGAACGCTGATTTCGCTGAAAAAACGCTGATGGCGCTGATTTCTTTTTTGGTAACTGCTTGCCCCTTCCGCCCCGCCCAGGCCGGGAGATACAATCTCCCGGCTGAAAACGTGGAAGTCCGGTAAACCGGACTGTAGAAGCGCCAATCGGCTTTAGCCGATTTCCATGCTTTCAGCCGGGGAATTTCGCGAAGCGCCCTTTAGGGCATTCCCCGGCAGCAGGCCGTGAGCAGTTGCCTTTTTCGAATCATCAGCGCAAATCAGCTTGATCAGCGTAATCAGCGTTCATAAGAACGCCGGGCTGAACAGTTACTAGATAAGGAGACATATGACAGTCATCAGAACCCCGACGGCGATGGACTTGCCGTATACCCGCCACGCCTGGCGCTGGAGCTGCGTTCTCAGCGCCGGGTCTTCGATTTTCTCCTCGCCTGCGTCCAGGTTGCGCGTCCCACGCGCCGCCAGCGCCACTCAGGTTTTGTCGAGCGCCTGAAAGATGCCGACCGCGCCGGAGGCGAAGGGCAGGAAGAGCGCCAGCCGCCACCAGTGGTTAACGCCGGTCCCGATTAGGGCGGCGGCGATGAGAGCACCCAGGGCCAACGTCACGACGCCGAAGCGCAGGCGCTTGCGCCGTTCCTGCAGGCCGATGTTCACGGCGCATTCGGTTTGCCCGGCTGGTGGAGAGTTGTCGGCGGCGGGCGCCGGCGCGGCGAAGAGGCGGAGAGAGTCGGGGGCTGAGAGGGGCATGGGTTCTCGCTTGGGGAAGCGCGTCTACAAGGGAAGCGCGTCTACTAGAAGCGCGTCTACTCGCCCGGCGCGGGCGCGATGCCGACGAGCAGCACCAGCCGGGTGCTGCCTTTGTTCAAGATGCCGTGACTCACGCCGGCCGGCGCCCAGATGGCGGCGCCCGGCCCGGCGATCCGCCGTTCCCCGCCGACCGCAAACTCGCCTTCACCCTCGATCACGAAATAGAATTTGTCTTGATCGGCGTGGGTGTGCGCCCTTTGCAGCTGGCCCGGTTCCAGGCAGTTCAGGCCGAGCAGCAGGCGATGACTCTCGAACAGCGTGGACTTGAAGAACTTGTCCGGGCCCGGGCTGGCGCCGACGTGGTCGTGATAATTGAGGAAGTTGGTCATCGTAAGTGTCCTCCTGGCGTGGGTCGTCTTAGCCGTCACGCCAATTACTCTGCTCCCGACGGATTTGCGCGAAGCGTCCGGCGGCGCTGCCCGAAGGGCGTGCAAATCCGCCGCGAGCGGAGGTATCCATCCAAATCAACTTGACGGACTATTAGCCGTCACTCCAGTTGAAAAACAGGGCGGCCTGCAGCGGGTGCACGATGATGCAGCGGCGTTCCGGCGCGACGGCGAACCAGTCCCGGGCTGCTTCGGGGGTGCTGCCTTGAAAACTGTCGTAGCCCCAGCAGCCCCCGCTCCCGCGTTCCCCGCGCAGAAAATATTCCACCGCCTGCAGGGCCGACGGCGGAGGCCGCTCGCCCTGTTCCCAGGGGCGCGTCTTCGCCGCGCCCACCGTGTACTGGTCAAAGCGGATGATGTCGTCCAGCGACTCGCCCCAGATTTCGGGCTGCGATTGGCGTGCGGCGAGGGAAGCCGCGCAGGAGGCCATCCCGATTTGCAGCAGGCCGCGCATCTCCTCGTAACAGATAAACGCCGCCATGTGCTTCTCGCGCTCGTTCCAGCAGAGGCTGACCCGGCAGGCCGCCGGGCCAGTCCCTCCGACCAGGCCCGGATCCCCCTGGTGGAGCGGACGGCCCTGGATGGCGATCACCCAGGCGATCAAAAGCAACCACTCTTTCATAGACCCTCGTAACTGTTCAGGCCGAGCGCCGGGGAACGCTGATTTCGCCGAAAGGACGCTGATCGCGCAGATTTTTTATTGAATCATCAGCGCAAATCAGCCGGATCAGCGTCATCAGCGTTCAAAAGAACGCTGGGCTGAGTCGCCACTATCCTTCAGAATAATCTCACTTCTACAACTTCACCCGCGCTCACCCCGTTGGCGTCGCGCGGGATGGTGATCATCCCGTCGGCGAACACGAGCGTGAAGATTTGATTGGACTTGCCGAAGACCGGCTCGGCGTGCGGCTCGCCGTCACGTTCGACGAGACGCGCCGGGACGTAGTCCACGCGGCCCGCCTGCGAGACCAGGTTGTGCGTGAGCCGGGCGCGCACCGACCGGCGGGGCGGCGGCGCCGCGCATCCCTGTAGTTTATAGAGAGTCGGCGTGACGAACAAGTCGGCGATGACCATCGCGCTCACCGGGTTGCCCGGCAGGCCGATTACCGGCTTGCCGTCGGCCACGGCCAGGATCGTCGGTTTGCCCGGCTTGACGGCGACGCCGTGCGCCAGCAGGCCGGGCCGGCCGAGGCCGTTCACCACGTCCGCCGTCATGTCGCGCACACTGACTGAACTGCCGGCCGAGAGCACCAGCATATCGGCCTGCGCCAGCGCCGCCTGCGCCGCGGCCTGGAGCGCCGCGAAGTTGTCGGGGACGATGCCGCGGCGAATGGGGAGACCCCCGGCCCGCGCGATTTGCCCCGCCACCGAGTAGGAGTTTACGTCCCGCACCTGTCCCGGCCCGGCCTCTGCCTCCGGCGGGACGATTTCGTCGCCGGTCGCCAGCAGCGCCACACGGGGGCGGCGGGCCACGCGGATGTGCGTGAAGCCGAGGGCGGAGAGTCCGCCGAGGTCTTGCGGGCGGAGCCAGCGCCCGGCGGGGAGCATCTCCGCGCCCTCCAGGATGTCGTCGCCCACGCGCAGCACGTTCTCGCCGGGCGCGACCGCTTTCAGCACCTCAATTTCGTTCTCGCGCGACGGCTGGGTGACCTCGATCATCACCACCGCGTCCGCGCCGGGCGGGAGCATCCCGCCGGTGTGGACCAGCGCCGCCTGCGCCGCTTTGATCTCGAAGGCGGGCGCGCGGCCCATCGGCGTTTCGCCGACGACGGTGAGATACGCCGGGAGTGACTGGCTCGCCCCGAAAGTATCCTGCGCCCGCACCGCGTACCCGTCCATCGTCGAGCGCGGGAAGGCCGGGAGCGAAGCCGGGGCGCGAATGGCCTCGAACGTCACCCGGTCGAGGGCCTCGGCGACGGGAATGATCTCCGCCGAAGGTGTGGGCGGCAGGTACTCGAAGAGCCTGGCCAACGCCTCGTCGGGTGGGAGGACGGTGAAGAATTCGGGCATGTTATCTCTCAAACAAGGCGCGATATGCCTCCGGACTCATCGGCTCCACTTCCATCAGCCGCAGGTTCTCTTCCACGTGTTCCAGGCTGCTCATGCCGACGAGCGCCGTGGTCAGGCCCGGCGTCGAGCGGGTGAACTGCAGCGCGCGCTGGGCGTCGGTTGCGCAGCCGTCGAATTTGGCGCGGAAGTCATCCGGCAGGCGGCCCACGACGCGGCTTTGCAGTAGCGGCGCGGAGGCAATGACCGTGACGCCGTTCTCTTGGGCGACCTCGAGCAGCGAAGCGAAGCCGTCCGGGCCGGGTTGGTTCTTCCTGGCGAAGGCTTCGGCCATCTGCACGTTGAGCGGCAGCTGCACGGCGCGGAAATGATGCCGGTCGCCCATCACGTCGCGGGCGACGTCGAGGGCGGTTTGCAAAGTCAAGTAATCCGGCGCGCGGGGGAACGCGCGGTAACCGTTCCAGGTGGCGGTGCCGTAGGCGGCGATCTGTCCGTTGGCGACCGCGACCTCCAGAGCGGCAAAGGCCTCGCGCAGCCGGAGGCGGAACTCTTCTTCCCCGACGACGGCGCGCTGGCCCTCCGGGTTGTGCAGGTAATACAGGTCAATGCACTCGACCTGCAGGTTTTTCAGGCTCTGCGCGATCTGGTGCCGCAGATAAGCCGGCGCCATGCAGTGCCCCTCGACGATGTCCTCCGGCTGGACGAGGCCGGTATCAATGAAGGTCTCGTCGACCCAGCGGTCGGGATCGGCCGGCCAGTCGCCGTCGAACGAGAGATAACCTCCCTTGGTGCAAAGGATGACTTCTTCGCGCGTTACGTCGCCGGCGGCCATCGCCTCTCGCAGCGCCACGCCGAGGCTGCGTTCGCTGCGCTGAAAGCGATAATTGATGGCGGTATCAATCACGTTCCCGCCGAGGGCCAGGTAACGGCGAATAGCGCTGACGTAGCGCAAGTCTGCGCGGGCGTCGGGGTCGCCGAGATAAGTGCCCAGTCCGATGGAGGCCAGGGTCAGCCCATCCCAACCCGGACGATAGAAGTTTTGGGAGGGATGGCGGGAGGCGAATTGGGCGGTTGACTCAGGCGTGGCGCAGGCGGTCATGGGAGGGGCGTAAAACGTAAAGCGTAAAACGGATCACATACTATCCAGGTCATCCAATGACCCAGAAACTGAATGCGACGAAATAAGCCGTCAGCGCAAACAGCGCCACTGCGCCAAACGTCAGCCGGCGGAAGGGCACTGGATCGCCGCGCTGCAAGTTGTGCACGCTGATCACCTGCCACAGGGCCAGCGGCGCGGTAATGGCGACCGAGATCGCCACCTTGGGGGGAAGGCCGAGGAAGGAGTTAATCGCCGTGAGGAGCAGCGCGCTGACGATCAGGGCGTTGTGCAGCCGCGCGCCGTGTCGTCGGCCCAGGCGCACGAGCACGGTCTTCTTGCCGGCCGCCTCGTCGCTGAGGAAATCGGGAAACTCGAAGGCGAGGAGCATGGCGTAGTGGAAGACGACCAGCGGCGCCGTCGTCAACAGGATGAGGAAACTCGGCCGGCCGGTTTGCAGGAGATGAGCAAAGGCCGGGACGAAGCCGGCGACGATGATGGAAGTCGTCAGTTCGCCGTAACCCGTGTTGGAGAGTTGGAGCGGCGGCGCGGAATAAAAGAACGTGCCCAGGAACGCCAACAGCATGATAGCCCAGACCGCCGGCCCGGCCTGGTATTGAAAAATCAGCGCGATGGCCGAGGCGCTGTTCACTGCCATGCAGACGAAGGCAGCGTGGAGCGCCGTCTCGCGCGGCAGTTCTCCGCTGGACAGCACTCCGCTGCCGCCAGAGAAGAACGTGCGCGTTTGATTCAACTGGTCCGCCTCCATGTCCCAGTATTCGTTGAGGTAATGCGTCATCAACTGCAGGCTGGTGACGTAAAGCTGGCCGACCAGGTAAGCGCCCCACTCGATCGGGTAGCCCTCGTAGCGGGCCACGAGCGCGCCCAGGGCATACAGCACGATCCCGCCCAGCAGAAAGACCGGGCGCGAGAGGCGGAGGAAGGCGAGCAGTTTAGCGGCCATCAGCCATCAGCCATCGGCTATAGGCTATCCGCCGACGGCGCGCAGGAGTTCCTCGGCGTGCTGGCGGCGGTGCTCGGTGGTGCGGATGAAGAACTGCTCGACGGTGATGACGTCGCCGCGCGCGTGGCGGCCGCTTTTATCCAGGTCCGCTTCGGCGACCTTGTCCAGCAAGTCCAACACCTGCGCGTGGGCGGTTTCGATTTCCCTCAGCATCTCCGCGACCGCTTTGTCGGCCTGCTTTTGGACCGAGCGGCGGTTGAAGCGGGTGAGGTCGAAGTCGTCAGGCACGGGCTTTTCACCCGCCAGGCAGCGGTTGATCTGGCCGAGCTGCCCGCCCTCGGAGACGGCGAGGTGGGCCAGCACGTCGCGGGCCTTCCACAGCGCGCCCTCGTCGGAGGGGGCGGGCTTGTCCCACTGCTCCGGTGAGAAGGTGTTGAAAATTTGCATGCTCACGGCGTGGTCGGCGAGGATGCGCTGGCGGATGGCGTCTTTTCGAGAAGTCATGGTTTCCTCATTACTGCGTTGGTGGCATGGTGCGCGTCAAGTATTCAATGCTTGGCGGGCAAAGTAAAGCATTTCATCCGTCATGCGTTTGAAGTTGGGACATTTCTGGTAGACAAGCGCTGGATCAAGCCTCGGCATCAGATTGCGCGCCATGGGCGGTAGTTCCTTTTCCGTCCAACCCTCCATCAAAAGGACAATCTTCACCCCACCCCCTCCAACTCTCCAGATAACCACAAATCGCCAAGCTGATAGTATTCCAGCCAACGCGCCAATTCAACCTCCGGTAGTCGCCGCAGGTGAGTTTTACCCTCATGGTATTCGACCACTGTCACAATGTCGGCGCGATTCTGAAAAGCGTTCAGGAACTGGGGTGAATGTGTTGTCAAAATAACCTGTGTGCGTCGGGCGGCATCGGCGGCGAACTCAGCCACGAGCGGCAGCATACTCGGGTGCAGACCGGTTTCTGGTTCGTCAATGGCAATCAGAGGCGGCGGTTGCGAGCTGCCCAGCACGACCAGCAAAAACAGAAAGCGCAAAATCCCGTCAGATAGATCGCCGGCGGACTGTTCGCGTTTCAGTGAACGCCAGCGCACTCGAAGTTGGACGCGGCCATCCTCGGCGGGCGGGAAGACCAGTTCCTCAAACTCGTCGCTAAAGGCAGCCTTCATCGCCGTATTAAGTTCTTGTTTGAACTCGCGATCTTCGGAGTAAAGGGTGTGCAGGACGGAGATGAGGTTGCTTCCATCTGGTTCGACCCGTGTCTCGCGTCGAGCGACGGCGGCGCGGCGCATTTCCGCCTCTTGGTCAACACGGATATCATGGTAAATTCTCTGGTCTGCTAACGCATTTTGGGTCGTCGAAATTACAATGCTGGTGGTACCCATTTCGATGAAAGACCCTCTGAAGAGTGTGGCCTCGTCTTCATCCTGAGACTTGAGCTCGATTTCTACTCCTCGTCCTTGCTTATGCAAATCAAAGAGCGTCGCTCGTGTAGAGGTGCGCTCTATCAATTTGCGGATATCAGGACTTTGAGGACTTTCAGGCATGTCTTTGACGTATTCGAGCGATTCCCTTCCAATCCTAAAGCCACCGCTCAAGCCCAATTGCTCCATCACTAATTCGTAAACTATACGGCTAGGAAAATCGCCGCTCACGCTGTACCTTATTGAGTTGGTTCGCCCATCCCATAGAAGAGGAACCATCCCGCCCCAGGCGCGGACGGTTTTCGAGAGATTTCCTTCAGCGGCGGCTTTGAGCAAATGCAAAGCCCGCAGCAGGTTCGACTTGCCCGCCCCATTCGGCCCAATGAGCACATTCAGCGATCCGGGTTCCCAAACCACATCTTTGAGTGAACGAAAACCAGAGATTTCAAGTCGTTGGATGCTCATGACGGCTTGCTCATTAACTGCTGGCTGGCGGCTGCGCGTCCACGTGCGGCACGGGCTGGCGGGTTTCCAGCGCCCGGCGGATGTCGCGCTCGTGCAGCATGTTGTGGCGATAGATCAATTTCAGCATATTTTCCAGCGGCACGCGGCCAAACCACGGATGGCGGCCAACCCGGTCGAAATCCGCGTTGCTCATGCCGCGCACGAGCGCCACTGTTTCGGCGCGGGCCGCTTCAAACTGCGCCACCAGGTCGGCGGGCGCGGCGTCTTTCATCCCGGCGACCTGCGTGGCGTTGAACTCGTCAATCACGAAATCATCCGGCGCGCCAGAGCCGCCCGCCAGGATGTCGCGCCCGTAGAAGACAAAAGTCTGCTCGGCGCTGACGAAATGGGCGAGCAGCTCGCGCACACGCCACAGCGGGCCGGTCGTGTACACCCGCTGGGCGAAATCGGCCTCGCTCAGCGTGCGGAAGTACACGGCGGTCTTCTGGCCTTCTTCGGTCAAGCGTTTGACAATGAGTTCCTGGCGATCAGCCATACAGATTACTTCGATATGGAATGGACTTTACGGGAAATAGAGTGGCGCTTTTTCGCCACGAATTCCACGAAAAATTCGCGCCAATTCGCGTAATTCGCGGCAAAAAACCCTGATACGCAATACGGAATACGCAATACGCCATTGGGTACTGACTCAAACGTACAGACTTCCCCCATCTATCACGAGCGTCTCGCCGGTCATAAAATCCTGCTCGATGATGAATTGCACGGCGCGCGCCACATCATAGCCGGAACCGGCGCGTTTGAGAAGTGTGCCCTGCCCGACGGCGCGCCAGCGCTCGTCCGGCCAATCGTCCGGCTTGACGACCGGCCCTGGCGCGATGGCGTTCACCCGGATATCGGGCGCGAGGGCTTTCGCCAGGACTTTCGTCGCCATGAGCAGCCCAGCCTTGCTCACCGAGTGCGCCGGGTATTTGGCCCACGGCTGGAGACCCGAGAGATCGGCGATATTGACGATGACGCCGCTGTCCCCTGAAGGCTGCGAAGCGCTTCGGCCCCGCGCCCGCATGGAGCGCGCCGCCTGCTGGGCGCAAAAAAACGGCCCGGTGAGGTTGATGTTTATCGAACGGAACCATTCTTCGGGCGTCAGCGTGAGCACTTCGCCGGGTTCCATGATGGCCGCCGAATTGACGAGGATATCCACGCCCCCGAACTCGGCCTCGGCGGCCCGGAACAGATTGACGACATCGACGTGGTCGGCCAGGTCCCCGCCGACGGCGATAGCCCGGACGCCTTTCTCCTGGATTTCCGCAACCGTGGCTCGCGCCTTATCTTCCGACTGATGATAATGGACGACGAGATGCGCCCCAGCCCCCGCCAACCCCAGCGCGATGGCCTTGCCCACGCGATGCGCCCCACCAGTGACGACGGCGACTTTATCTTTGATCTCCATTTACGGCTGAACGATGACCGGCGTCCCGTAGGTGGACCAGTTGTAAGCCCATTCGGCCTCGGAGGTGGGCATGTTGACGCAGCCGTGGCTCATGGGAGTGCCGAAGTTGTTGTGCCAATAGGTGCCGTGCAGGCCATAACTCTTGTGAAAATACATGACGTACGGCACGTTTCGCAGGTCGTAGCCGGGGCCGCGCATCCGCGCCGAGGTGTAGCGTAAATAAATGTAGAAAGTGCCGGTCACGGTCGGGTAACGCGACAGGCCGCTCGAAATCAGCGTCGTCCGCACGAGCGTGTCGCCCTCGTAAGCGTACAGGCGCTGCTCCGATAAGTCCACGAGGAACCGCTTCTGGCCGGAGGCGCTGGCAGGCGGCGGAGCGGGCGGGTTGACCGTCTCAGCCGGGGCTGTCCCCTGAAGGGCATCTGCGACCGTCGCGCCGCCGGGGATGACCAGCGTCTGCCCCGTGTAAACCGTCGTCCCCTGGAGGCCGTTAGCAGTCTGGATCGCCGTCCAGGGCAGATTGTATTTCAATCCGATCAGGAAGAGAGTCTCACCCCGCTGGACGACGTGCGTGCGACTCGTCGCTTGAGTGGTCGCCGGAGGCGGCGCGGACTGGTCCGTCTGACTGGCGGTCTCCGCCTGGGCAGAGGCGGGCGTCGTGCTAGTCGTCGTTCCCGCGCGGCCAGGAATGACCAGCGTTTGCCCGGCGTAAACCGTCGTGCCTTGCAGTCCGTTAGCAGACTGGATGGCCGTCCACTGCAGGTTGTATTTCAGGCCGATAGTGAAGAGCGTCTCACCTCGCTGGACGACGTGGGTCGTGCTGGCCGCGCCGGGGTTGGCGGGCGCAGCCGGGGGCGGCGCATTCGGGTCAGGGATGGTGAGCACCTGCCCGGCGTAAATAGTCGTCCCGTAAATGCCATTGGCGGCTTGCAGGGCCTCGACCGTCACTCCGTACGTCAAGGCGATGCGGAAGAGAGTCTCACCCCGCTGGACAACGTGTGTTCGGACCTCAGCATAGGTAGGGGCCACACGTGCGAGGATGAGAGGCAAGACGATGAGCACGGCGAGGAAAGAGCGAAGGAGAGGGCGCATGACGAGGCTCCTTTCGGGTCAAGGATTCCATATTCGAATATCATCATATTCGTAAGCAATGTTTGCAGTTTCAGCCGCCCCTGCGCCAATATTGATTGCTCCTCTAGTATATATGATTTCGTCATTATCCTCGAACTGGATGATCTCTTTTCCATTGAACCAAAGGGTAAAAGCATTGCCCTGAGCAGTCACCTTTAACTCATTTCCTATCGTTTTGAGTTCCAGATCAGGCGTGTTAATCCAACCATCAGTTATATCCAGTTGAGTTTCCTGATCGCCTCGTTTGACTACCTTCATCACATGAATTTGCTGCTGACCGGGGCGAAATTGTATTTCGTACCAGCCCGCAGAACTATATCGAAGAATTAAGTTGGCCGAACCGTCATGGGGCTCCCCAACAGGGAAAAGAGAAGTTAGAAAAGTAAAATCATCATATTGATTAGGTAAGGCTACGGCGACTCCTGTAAAACTCTGATCTATCGTGATTCTCAGCCTCCCCTGCTTGATGGAAAAGGCAGGGCTTGTTAAATACCTCTTGTTTTGCTCATTCTCCTCAAATCTTTCAGAAAAGATGAGCGCTGGACGAGATAGAACTAAGACAATGGTCAAATCAATAGCCAATGTCGTTATCAAACCGATAATTAATGCGATAACTGTCCTTCTCGAAATCGGTAACATAGACGCTTGTTCAGTAAGTTTTCTCTTTTGATTCAAGAGAACCAGCAATGACACCCCGGTTATTACAGCCAATATCGTGCCCGCGCCAATAATCATCAGTACTACACTGGTGACTGATACGACTCCTCCCGGGCTAATCAAGCCGGTCATCAAGAATATACCTAGTGACCCGGTTACACCAAGTAGCCAGGCTAGCAGCCACCACCCCGCTTTAGGAACCTGTTTTCTTAGAATAAGCCATTGCAGAATGCCGGGGGGAGCAATGGCTAGCGCAATAACTGTTATAAAACTCAGAAGTCCTGCCGGATGTTTAACCAGTTCCAAATAATCGTAGTGAAACCGCGCGAATACTGTATACAAGATGATTCTTATCGCCGCGTAGCTCATCAAGAAACCAGCCCCGAATCCATCAATTGTCGCCAAAATCCACCAGGCTGCCTGCGGAAGGTGGGATTGCAAGACAGCCCACTGCAAGCTACCAGTTACTATGCCAACTGCTACGCCGACGACAACAACACGGCCAGCCGTGTTGATCATCAGTACTTGCGGCTGGCTCAGGAAGCCTGCGGTAAAAATAAGCGCTGGAATAGTTGCGATAGTGACAATAACCCATTGGAGTAGGAATACCCAGTTGACGCGCGTTTGTTTAGTTTCTTCTTCTGCAAGCATTTTTGCCTCCCGTTGTCTTGCCACAACAGAATTATGCTTGGTTATCACCGTTTGAATAAATTCGATATGAAAAACCACACGTTCGCCGGGCGCTCGGCGAGGCGGCGCATGTAGTACGGATACCACTGCGTCCCGTAAGGGACGTAAACGCGCACGGCGTAGCCCTCGGCGGCCAGCCGTTCCTGTAGTTCGCGCCGGATGCCGTACAGCATCTGGAACTCGAAATACTCGCGCGGGAGGCGCCTCTCGGCGGCGCAGGCTTTGACGGCGGCGATGATTTTCTCGTCGTGCGTCGCGATGGCCGGCAGGGGCGGCGTGCGGCCGGCCGCGTTGGCGGGAGGCAGTGACTGGGCGCGGTCGAGCAAGACCCGCGCCAGTTTGACGTAATTAGCGTCCACGTGCGCTTTTTTCGGGAAGGCTTTGTCCGGCGGCTCGTCGTACGCGCCTTTGCACAGGCGCACGCGCGCCTTCTCGGCCATCAGCGCCAGCAGGTCATGTTCGGTGCGATAGAGATAGGCTTGCAGCACGATGCCGACGTGATCCGCGAACTGCGGCGCTTGATGCAGGGCGCGGAAGATGGCGAGGGTGCGGTCGGTGTGCGGGGTGCCTTCCATGTCAATGCGCACGAAGTTGCCAAGCGCCTGCGCTTTTTCGACGACGCGCCGCACGTTGCGCAGGCAGAACTCATCGTCCACGTCCAGCCCGAACTGCGTGAGTTTGATGGAAACGTTCGCGCGCACGCCGTTCCTGGCGATCTCGTCGAGCGCGAGCAGGTAATCGTCGGCTGCGCGGGCGGCCTCGGCTTCGTTGGTCACGCTCTCGCCCAGGTGGTCCAGCGTGGCGTGGATGCCTTTGGCATTCAGCGCGCGGATGGCGGCGATGGCGTCTTCAATTCTTTCGCCGGCTACGAAGCGCGAGGCGGCCCGCCAGGCGAGCGGCGAGCGGAGGATGAGGTGGCGCGCCCAGGG
>DAOTXG010000499.1:0-3660 GCA_034435515.1 Anaerolineales bacterium | reverse complement strand
GCGTACCGCACGGCCTCTTCCAACGTCATCGCCTGCCCCTCGGCCCAGGCCGCTCATGCCGCCTGACGTGATGATGCTGGGCCGGGTGCTCTCCGCCGCCCGCGCCCAACTCGACGAAGCCGCCTTCGCCGCCGCCTGGGCCGAAGGGCAGGCGATGACGATGGAAGAGGCGGTGCGGTACGCTTTGGAAAGCCTGCCAGACTCGACGGCGAAAAGCGTCTAAAAAACAGGGAACTCAGGGAACTCAGGGAACTGGGGGACGTCTCCCCCCACGTGCGACGCACGAATACCCACCGTTCGTAGTCCGGCATGGAACGCAGTGGAGCGCCGCCCGCGCTGCGCCGCTCCACTGCGTGGCGCACTACCAGCCTAACGCTCACGCCTGAGGGGCTAGGGGCGGCTTTTATCCGCTAATCCGCTACCCATCCGCTGACCAGCCACGACGGGTCTCAATAGCGATGGAGCACATAGAACACTACAGCGAATTTAGGAAACGCTCTTGATTGATTTCAAGGAGCTCTGTCAACGAATACCCAACGAATAAACGAATGAGCGTCAGCGCGCCGAGGAATTCGTTTATTCGTTGGCCCATTCGTTGACAGGTCGGTTTGACCTCCTTGAAACACATTTTGCGCGAAGCGTCCAGCCGCCTGGCCGCCGGATTGCAAATCCGGCGGGAGCGGAGTTATTTCTTGACGAGTCCTAATTTAACGCTCCCCGTCCCCACATTTAGCGTTGATTTAGCGGCCGCCCGGTAAGATGACGCCAACAAATCACACAGCGGCGCTGAATACGTGAGCCGGGACGGCCCGAACACTCCGGAGAAACTGATGGCCTGAAGCGACGTTTCCCAGCCCAGGTATCCAGCGCCCACACAACAAAGGAAAAAACAACAATGAACACCAAACCCAACTTCACCGAGCTGACCGACGCCGAACTGGACGAGGTCGCGGGCGGCTGCGACCCGGACGGCGTCATCATCCACGAGACGCTGCCCCCCGGCCCGTGCGTCAGCGACCCGGACGGCGTCATCATCCACGAGTAACCGCGCTTCACTCACCCCCATCCGAAGACCTGTCAGGTTTCCAAAACCTGACAGGTCTTTGCCTGGAATATGACCCCACGCTCCCTCTTTCGCGCCTCCGCTCTGCAGCGTTACACCCGCGAACGCGCGCAATCCGTCTTACCGCGTTTCGCCTTCCCGACCTTTTTCCCTTTTTCAATCTTTTCCGGCCTTGACGCGCGGCGCGTCCCCGTCCGGCTGCAGATGAGCGCCGTCGAGTGCGGCGCGGCCTGCCTGGCCATGATCCTGAGTTACTACGGGCGGGAGACGCGCCTGGCGGACGTTCGTGAGCGCCTCGGCGCGGGCCGGGATGGAGCGACGGCGCGGGCCATCGCCCAGGCAGCGCGCGCCTGCGGCTTGCGGGTCAAAGCCTATTCAGTTGAACTGGCCCAGTTTCCCAACGTTCAACTGCCCGCCATCGCCCACTGGAAATTCAATCATTTTGTCGTCGTCGAGCGCTGGTCGCCCGCGCGTGTGGACATCGTGGACCCCGCGGTGGGTCGCCGGAGGTTGACGGCGGAGGAGTTCGACGCCGGGTTCACCGGCGTAACGCTCACCTTTGAGCCGGGAGCGCACTTTGAAACGCACCCCGGTGGGGTGCGCCGCGCCCGCGGGGGCCGCGCGTGGGGCCTCTACCTGGACGGCCTGCTGCGCACGCCCGGCGTGACCGGCGCGCTGGCGCAGGTCTTGGCCGCTTCACTGCTGCTGCAGCTGCTGGGGCTGGCCCTGCCCGCGCTGACCGCCGCGCTGGTGGATCAGGTTCTGCCGTTTCAGGCCCGCGACCTGCTCACGGCCCTCGGCCTGGGCCTCGGCCTGTTAGCGCTGACGCACATCGCGCTCACGTACGCCCGCGCGACGATGCTCCTCCACCTGCAGGCGCGGCTCGATTCACGCTTGATGCTCGGCTTCTTCGAGCGCCTGCTCGCCCTGCCGTTTCGCTTCTTCCAGGCGCGCACCAGCGGCGACCTGCTCATGCGCTTGAGCAGCAACCTGACCATCCGTGAAGTGCTGACCGGCCAGACGCTGTCGGCGGTGCTGGATGGGAGCCTGGTCGTCGTCTACCTGCTCATCCTGTTCTGGCGCGATGCCTTTACCGGCCTGCTGGCGTCCGGCCTCGGCCTTTTGCAGGTTGCCCTGCTGTTGGCGACTCGCCGCCGAATGTACGGCCTGACGCAGCAGGAACTCGTCGCGCAGGCCGAGTCACAGAGTTATCTGGTCGAGGCGCTGAAAGGCGTCGCCACGCTGAAAGTGGCCGGGGCCGAAGATCAGGCGCTCGACCACTGGTCGAACTTATTCTTCAAGCAGTTGAACGTCTCGCTCGAGCGGCGGCGGCTGGGCGCGATGACGGAGACGCTCATGACCGCCCTGCGCACGTTCACGCCGCTCGTCCTGTTGTGGCTGGGAACAGCGCGGGTCCTCGACGGCGCGCTGAGCCTGGGGACGATGCTGGGGTTGAACGCGCTGGCGGTTGCCTTTCTCTCGCCGCTGGCCTCGCTCGTCTCGACCGCCCGCCAATTGCAGCTGGCCGGAGCGCACCTGGAGCGCATCGCCGACGTGATCGAGGCCGAGCCGGAACAGGCCCGCGCGCCCAAATCCGGGCAACCGCCAGGGCAACCACACGCCGGGCAACCGCACGCCGGGCAACCGCACCCCCCATATCGGGGGGCAGGCGGGTTGCCCCTACGTGGGCAGATCGAATTGCGGGATGTGTCCTTTCAATATGACCCCAACAGCCCGCCGGTCCTGCGCGGCATTTCGTTTACCATCGCGCCCGGCCAGAAGGTTGCCCTCGTCGGCCCCACCGGCTCCGGCAAGAGCACGTTGGCGCATCTGCTGCTGGGGCTGTACGCGCCGACCGGCGGCCAGATACTGTATGGCGGCGTCCCTCAGGCCGCGCTCGACCTCCGGGCCTTGCGGCGGCAATTTGGCGCCGTGCTGCAAGACCCATTCGTGTTCAGCGGCGCCATCCGTCAGAACATCGCGCTGCACGATCCCGGCCTGCCCCTCGAGCGCGTGACCGACGCGGCGCGGTTGGCGGCCCTGCACGACGACATCGCCCGCATGCCGATGGGGTACGAGACGCTGTTGGCCGAAGGTGGGACGGGCTTATCGGGCGGCCAGGTCCAGCGGCTGGCGCTCGCCCGTGCGCTGGCCCAGCAGCCCGCGGTCCTCCTGCTGGACGAGGCCACCAGCCATCTGGACACGGCGACCGAAGCCCGAGTGGCGGCCAACCTGAGCGAACTGGCCTGCACCCGCATCGTCATCGCCCACCGGCTGAGCACGATCCGCGACGCCGACCTGATCCTGGTCTTGAAAGACGGGGTCATCGTGGAGCAAGGCGCGCACGACGAACTGCTGGCGCTGGGTGGGCATTACGCCGAGTTGGTGAAGCGAGACCTGTGAGGGTTCGAATCCGTCAAACAAGAGCGACGGCGCAGTCAACCCAATTCTTTTCTATGGAGGCACACACCATGTCCAACCAAACCGTATTCCAAACGTTAGTCGGCAAGGCGATGTCCTACGAGGCCTTCGCCAAGGCGCTGACTCAGAACCCCGAGCCGGCGCTGAAGAGCGCCGGCGAAGGCTGGGACATCACG
>DAOTXG010000498.1:0-6558 GCA_034435515.1 Anaerolineales bacterium | reverse complement strand
GTAGTGGACGCCCATGGCGACACGGGCGAGGGCGACCAGCGGAGACCAGAAGATCAGAACGACCCCAAACCACATCGGGCCGAACGTCAACGCGAGGACGACCAGCATCGCCATGCGGGCCGCGTGACCGGAGGGGAAGGAATGCGGGTCGGTCATCCGGTAAATTGCCCCCCATTCGCCCTCAGGCCGCCGCCGCCCGATCAGCCATTTGAGCGTCTGCGCAATGATCGCCGTTATGCCGATGGCGACGACGAGTTTGACGGCGAGCACTTTCCAGAAGGCGTCGCCGACCAGCCAGACGACGCCCAAACCGATGCCCCAAAACCAACTGTCGCCGGAATGGGCGAAAAAGATGGCCAGATTGCGCAGCCGGCCGGGTTTCTCGGCCACGCGCATCTGCGCCGAAAGCCGGGCGTCGCTTTCGAGAAGAGTGTTAAGCATAGTTCTTGTGATCGAGTCGCCTTATCCGTAAAACGTAATGCGTAAAGCGTAAAGACCAGATTACGCTTTACGCTTCACGTTTCACGTTTTCCGCCCCTCCAAATCACGCTTCACCAGCCCATATTGCGCCGGTTTGTCCACGTCCATCCCGGCCTCGGCGTAAGGGCAAATCAGCACGCGGCCCGTGAGGCCCAAACGCTGGCTGACCATCGTCTCCATCTGCGCCAGCGAGAGTTGGCGTGTGCCGAGGAGGAAGAAGAGATCGAAGCCGAGGAGGCTGGCCTGTTTGAGGATGTTCTTGCGCGCCTCGACCAGCGCCTGCATGGGCGGAGGGATGCGCGTGACGAGGCGCGTGGCGGCCATGTTCACGTCGCCGCCGGTGAACAGGCCTTCCTTCAGGCGGAAGTAAGTGCGCTTTGAGCCGGGGAAACGCCGCTCCATAGCGGCCTGGGAGATCACGGAGTAGTAGGCGTCGTGGTCAGTTTGCAGCGAGGTCGTCACGTTCCAATTGACGATCTCCGGTGTGATGGTCGGGATGTCGGAACTGACGAGCAGCGCGTGCGCCGCCGCGGCGTCCTGCCCGAGGACCCAGCGCACTCCGGCGACGACGTTGGCGATCAGCGAACCCTGCGCGGGCAGGAACCCAAGTGTTTTGCGGCACTCCAGCGCCGTTCCTTCCTCCGCGAGACCCACGACGACCACCCGGCGGATGGTCTCGGCCCCGCCCAGGGCGTCGAGCACCCACTGGATCATCGGCTTCCCGGCGATGTCCATCAGCGCCTTGGGCTTGCCCTGCGTGTAAGGGTAAAGCGGCTCGCCCGGTTGGGGAACGCCCCCGGCGGTGACGACGGCGTCAACGATTGACATAGATATTGCGTATTGCGTATTGCGTATTGCGTATTCCGTTCGTCTCTACGCAATACGTAATACGCAATACGTTTTACGCTTTACGTTTCACGCTTCAGTTTAATTTCTGAATCACCGCTTCCAACCCCAGTTCGGCGATGATTTCTTCTAGTTCGGCGCGCGTGAGTGCGCGCCCCTTGCCGGCCGCGGCCACCAGCGCCGCCTCCATCATGTTCGTGCCGAAGGAGCGGCCGTCGAGCACCGGCGTGGTGGTGATCAGGTACCTGACGCCGCGCTCCTTCAGGAGCCGGACGTCGGCCTCGGTGGTGGTGTTGGTGACGATGACCTTGCCTTCCATGCCCTTCTCGGGCATGTGCTGTTTCACATACAGGAAGTCGCCGGCTGTCACGGCGTTGCCCCGATAATACTCGACGTACTTAGGCGTGATCTTCTCCTGCGCTTCGCCCGTCGGGTACAGCATGGAGAAGGGCAGATAGGAGATGATGGGCAGGATGAGCCGGGCCAGGACTTTGAGCATGGACACGGAGCGGACGGGGATGGGGATGCCTAACCCGGACATCAAATCGCCGAACACGCACTGATAACCAGCCTCGACAAAGGATTCCATCATCCCGTAGCGCGAGATGGCCTGCACGATGAACGCCGTCTTGGGCTGAATCTCGCTTCCAATCTTCTTCTCCACGAACTGCATCACCCGCCGCTCGATCGTCTCCTTTAGCCCCTGGCCGTCCACGTAGGGGGTCTTCTTCACGCCCGCCACCAGCCGCCGCGCGGCGCGCAACGGATAGTCCTTCCACGGCGTGTGCACGGCCAGATCAATGCCGCCCACGCCGAAAGCGTCCACCTGGCCATCCAGGTCGAGGTACATCTGCCGCGCTTTCTCTTCGCTCCCGTCCGTGCCGAGGCGCTCGATGCGCACCTGCTCGCCCAGGAGGGTCACTTCGACGGCCTTGTCGCGCTTGGAGGAACCGAGGCTGATGCTGACGGCGCGTTTCATTTGACGGGCACTCAAGGAATTGTCGGAACTGAAGAAAGCCCGGTTATATTCCCACACTCTCACAAAGTCAATCGGCCGGCGCGCAGCACCCAGGGCTTTTCCAAAGTCGTGGGAGCGGTTTGTAACCGCGACCCTTCTGGCAAATCTCGGCCTATCGCGGACGCGAAGCGTATCCGCTCCCACGCCACATTACGCGCTTTCAATCAAGGGAAAATGGAAAAGCCCTGGCGCAGCACTCCTACGACTTGGAGCGCAAAGCCAACAGCCCCTCGCGCAGTCGAGCCAGGTCGGCCTCGTCGTTGAAGAACGCCGTCGAGACGCGCAGGCACTCCGGGTTGTGCAATGAGCGGATGACGACGCCCATATCGTAGAGAGCATAGGAGGCCGCCTGCGGCTCCAACCCCTCCATGGTGAAGGCCGTCAATCCAGCCGCAGTCGTAGGGGAAAGGAGCGTCACGCCCGGCAGTTCGGCCAGCATCGCGCGGCACTTTTGAGTTATAGCCTGCCTCTGCTCAAAAATCCACTCGTAGCCCACGTCCTCTTCCAGCCAATGCAGGCTTTCATTCAAGCCATAGAGCGCGGGCGTGGACACTGTGCCCACCTCAAATCGGCGCGCGCCGGGCGCGGGGAAGAAGTAGCCCGCGGCGTCGGCGGCCGGGTAGGTGTTGAGGGTCGAGTAGCCCGCAAAGGTCGGATGCAGCACACTCAGGCGCTCGCGCCGCACGTACAGCGCGCCCGTGCCTTCCGGGGCGCACAGCCATTTCTGCCCGGAGACGGCGTAGAAGTCCGCGTCGAGCGCGCGCACGTCCACAGGGAGCGCCCCGGCTGACTGCGCCCCATCCACGGCGACGAGCGCCCCGACGCGATGCGCCGCCTGTGCGATTTCCGCCAGCGGCAGGACCACGCCTGTTTTCCACGCCACGTGTGAGACCACTACCAGGCGGGTGCGAGGCGAGATGGCCGCCAGGATACGCTCCAGCGGATCACTGCCGGGCCCGATGTCCACGACGCGCAGACGCAGGCTGAAGCGGCGGGCGGCGGTGTAAACCGGCATGAAGCCGCCCTCGTGCTCGGCATTGGTCGTGACGATCTCGTCGCCCGCACGCCAGTTGAGGCCCCAGACGGAGATGTTCATGCCCTCCGTGGTGTGGTGCGTCAGCGCGATCTCGTCCTCGCCCGCGCCAAGCAGGCGCGCGAACCGGGCGCGCAATATCCCAAGCAATGGGGTGTATTCTTCGTCGTGACGCTTGAAGTTGGAGCGGCCTTCCAGCAGTTGGCGCTCGGTCTCGGCGGCGAGGGCTTGCGCCGCGCCGCGCGGCAGCGGGCCGGAGGTGCCGACGTTAAGATAGGCCATGCGCTCGGTGACGGGCAGCTCACGGCGAATGGCGGCGAGTCGTTCGGCGGATGTAGTCATTTTGCGCTTTTCCTCCGCGAATAAACGCGAATGGGCGCGAACAGTTCTGTGACGATGACTTGAATCCCCTTGGCCCCGATGGCTCGCTCCAACGCTTGGGTGACTTCGACCATCACTTCGCTCAAGTGAACATCCGCGGCATACGTCTGGCAGAACAAGGCGTGACCGCATCAGGCAGTACGCGAATGTGTCCGCGATGGGATGGGCCGCAGACCTCCCAGGTCTCAAAGACTTGTGAGGTCTGCCTTGGGCCCGAGGGGATTATAGGACAGAAACTCAACGCTCACCAAGCCCTCAGACCTGTGAGGTCTTAATGACCTCACAGGTCTACGAGCCGCCCGCCTCTTAGCCGCAGCGCCGCTGACCACAGGCCGAGCGGCGCCAGGCTCCCGGCGGCGAGCAGCAGCACCACCGCGCGCGGCGCGAGCGCGAACCAATCTGTCACCAGCCCCGTGAGCCAGAGCGAGAGCGACAACGCCAGCGTGAAGAGGCCGAAGTCAATCGAATAAACCCGCCCCAGGAAACTGTCCGGCACGGCGGATTGCAGCAGCACGTCGCTGTACGTCCAGTTGATGGAGCCGCCCATGCCGCGCAGGACGCAGCCCGCGAGCGCGAGCGGGAGCGAGGGCGCCGCGCCGATGATGAACCAGGCCAGCGGCAGGAGCGCGAAGCCGCCGACGATGGCCCGCCGCAGCCAGCGCGCGCTGTTGTCGCCCAGCCGGTTGGCGACGAGCGGGCCGGCGACGGCCCCCACGCCGAAGGCGGCGAACATCAACCCCAGCGTCGTCGCGCCCTCCTGCCCAACCCGGAACACCTTCTCGGCGTACAGCGCGGCCACAATGTCGAAGCTACCCACCTGCCCCATCCCCTTCACCAGCGTCACCAGCCCCACGTCCGGGTTCTGTCGCACGTACGCCAGCCCGGCCACGAAATTTGACCAGCCGCTGCCGCCGGCGTGGACGCCCCCCACGCGCGCTCCGGCGCGGATGCCCAGCACCAGCAGCGCCGAGGCGACAAAGGAGAGCGAATCAATCACCAGCGCGGTCCGCACGCCGAACAACGCCGCCGTAAGGCCGCCAATCGCCCCGCCCAGCGTGAGCATGGCCGACCAGGTGATGCTCGACAGCGTGTTGGCGTCGAGCAGCTCGGCCTCGGCCACCAGGCGGGGCACAATGGCGGCGCGCGCCGGCTCGAAGAAGGTGGACACGCTGAACTGAACCGCCGACAGGACGTAGGCCAGCCACACCCGCTCCGGGCGGTCCACGAGCAGGTAGCCCAGCACGACGACGGCGCGGAGCAGGTCGCTGACGATGAGGACGGCCCGGCGGCTGAAACGGTCAGCCACCACCCCGGCCAGCGGCCCGAAGATGAACGGCGGCAGGGCGCGGGCGAGGAACAGGCCGCCCACCGCCAGGCCGGAGTCGGTGTAACGGTTGACGATGACGACCAGGGCGATGGTGTTGAACCAGTCGCCGGTGAGGCTGATGACCTGCGCGAGCCAGAGATAACGAAACTGAGGGCGGGAGCGGAGGAGGGCGAGATACGCAACCATGCTGGCATTTTACACGGTTACCCACGATACGAAACAGACTTGAAGTTCCGTGTGTACACAAACGCTGTCAGGCAACCCTGTTCCGCCGCAGTTGTACTGTGGCGAGGCCGCTGTCAGCAGTGCAACTGCTGACAAACTTTGCATGTGCGCCCCGTTTTCGGTCAGGGGTGAAACAGCAGGCCGACGACGCCCCCGCCAACCACTAACCAGGTCGGGTTGACCTTGAACCGGAAGAGGGCGATGGCCGAGAGGAGCGCCAGCCCCACGGTGAGCAGGTCTACCAGGGCAGCGCGGCCTAACTGCCAGGTCACGGCGGCCATCAGGCCGAGCGAGGCCACGTTCACGCCATCCAAAAACGCCCCGGCCCACGGCGAGGCGCGCAAGTGCGGAATAAGGGGATGGCTGAGGGCGACGAACACAAACGAGGGCAGGAAAATGCCCAACGTGGCGAGGAGCGCCGCGGCGATCCGCCCGGTCGGCGTCGGCCCGCCGAGAACGTAGCCGATGAACGTCGCGGTGGTGAACACCGGCCCCGGCGTCACCTGGCCGATGGCGATGGCGTCAATCAATTGCTGGTCGGTGAGCCAGCCGAGGCGCGCCACAAAATCGGCGCGGAGGAAGGCGAGCAACACGTAGCCGGTGCCGTAGAGGACAGAGCCGATTTTGAGGAAGATGAGGAACATGAGGGAAAGGTTGGAGGCGGGGGGAAGGAGAAGGGAAAAGGCGCCGGGGAGCAGGGGCGCAAGCGCGCCGAGGGATTTGGCTGATCGCAGACGCCAGTTTTCGACGAGCATGACGATCAGACCGCCGGCGAAGAGCAGGGCGATTTCGTTAAGGCTGATGAAATACAGCCCGAGCACAGCCAGGCCAACGGCGGCCGTGAGCCAGCCCTTGACGGCTTTCTGCCCCAGCGCCCACAAAGCCTGCGCGACGACGACGATGATGACCGGCTTGACGCCGTAGAACAGCGCTGCGGCTTGCGGCAGCGCGCCGAATTCGATATACGCCCACGCCAGCGCCATGACGACGAACACGGCGGGCAGGATGAAACACGCGCCGCCCACGATCAGCCCCGGCCATCCGGCGCGGGCGTAGCCGAGATGAATCGCCATCTCGGTCGAGTTCGGGCCGGGGATGAGGTTCGTCGCGCCGAGCAGGTCGAGGAATTGCTGGTCGCCCAGCCACTTACGCCGCCGCACGACCTCGTCGCGGAACAGGGCAATATGCGCCGCCGGGCCGCCGAAGGCAGTGAGGCCGAGCCGGAGGAACAGAGCCGCTACTTCGTAA
>DAOTXG010000497.1:0-4311 GCA_034435515.1 Anaerolineales bacterium | reverse complement strand
GTAATAAGGCTGATTTCCTGACGCTGGAGGCGATTCTCGCGAAGCCGAACAGCGAGTCTGCCAATCGTACCCAGGTCGTTCACTTCAATGGCGGCTCAGACACATTTGCTGTTCGGCCTCCTCGGCCTTATCTCATTCCCCTGCCTCGTCGCTTAGTGCGTGAGTATTTCATCGCCCTCCAGAAATGGGAAGGCTACGTCACTGAAGTTGGGCAGGATACTTTTCATGCTCGCCTCATTCCCCTTTTAGGCGAGGGTTCTGATTTAGAGGCCGAGATATGGATTGAGGAAATAGACGGAGAAGACCGTACCCTCCTCCAACCGGGCGCCATCTTCTACTGGAGCATTGGCTACCTTGACAGACCCTCTGGTCGCCAACGGACATCCATCATTCGCTTCCAGCGTCTTCCCGTTTGGACGAAACGCGAATTAGAAGCCGCTCGGGCTGAGGCTGCCAAACTCAAAGAACTCCTGGATGTCAACTAGCCAGCTGAACCCTCCCGCCGACGACGAGCTTGAAGTCTCAGTCTTTGGCCCGGGCTATGGCGAGTCCATCGTGATTCACCTCGGCGGAGGGAAATGGATGTTAGTTGACTCTTGTCTCGATCCAAACACTGGTTTTCCCGCGCCAACCAAATACCTGGCCGACTTTAAAGTTGATCTTGCTTCCGCTGTTAAAATGGTCGTTGCCACTCACTGGCACGACGACCATATTCGTGGTTTGAGCGCCGTTTTTCGGGCGTGTGACTCGGCTCAACTCGTCATCTCCAAGGCTCTCGCGACTAATGAATTCCTGAGCCTGGCCACGCTATACAGCCAACGCCCCTTTGCTGAAACAACCGGTGTAGATGAATTTGTGCGGGTACTTCGGATGCTAGGCGAACGCAAAAAGCGGGGCGCTCAACTCAGTCCACCAACTTATGCCGTCACCGACAGGGTGCTCCACATTGACTCGCTTCAACTGGCTTCTTTGACGGTTGATATCAAAGTGTCCGCCCTTTCGCCTTCGGATGCCTCAATCTTGAAGGCCGATTTAGCATTTGCGCAACTCATGCCCAGGGAAAACCTTCCCAAGCGGCGCCTCGTCTCTCCGACGCCTAATCATGCCTCCGTGGTTCTTTGGGTCGAGGTTGGTCAGCACAAAATACTCTTGGGCGCCGACCTTGAGAACACTGCTGATCCCATGACAGGGTGGTCTGTCATATTGGATGAGGCCAAAGTAATCTCTGGCAAGGCCTCTGTTTTCAAGATCCCTCACCACGGGTCAGAAAACGCCCATGAGAATCGCGTATGGTCTGAAATTCTCCATCCAAACCCCTGGGCGGTAGTAACCCCCTATCGCGGAGGCAAGAAGCCGTTGCCTTCACCCACTGATGTGGAACGCATTGCCAGCCTCACTAACCATGCCTACGCTACGGCTTCGGCCCGGCAACAAAAGATACGTTGGGGTGAAAGAGTTGTTAGGGAATTAGTGAAAGAAGTCGCCCGCGAGATACACGGCGTTTATGCTGGATGGGGGCACGTTAGATTCCGTCAAAAGATTACGGATCCGGCCCCAAATTGGCAGGTCGAACTATTTGGTGACGCCTACCCCTTATCTGGCGCTCCTAAGCTCCCGTCACCCGACACTATCCCTCACCGCGCGTAAATTCGCCCGCGGCGCGGTGATGGGCGTGACACAGCCCGTGCCCAGGATGAAGCGCCGTCCTTGCGTCTGTTCAATGGCGGCTTGCGCCTCGGCGCGCGCCTGCTCCGGCGTCCCCCGCACCATCGTCTCCCACTGGCGCAGGCCGCCGCAGACCGCGCCGGGGAATTTCTTCTGCCCCTCAGCCAATGTGGGCGGCGTCTCCGTGTCGTGCCAGTTGACGACGCGCGCCCGCTCCGCGTAGCCTGCGGCCAGGTCGAACATCACGTCGTCGCCGTGCAGGTGGAGGATGTTCAGCCACAAGTCCTGCGCGGCCCCCAGAATCTGCTGATCATACGGCTCGCCAAACTCGCGGTATTCAGCCTCGGAGAAGACGCGCGGGCTGGCGAACTGTAGGGCATAGAAAATGCCGTCTATGCCTGTGTGTTTGGCCGCTTCGACGAAGTGTAACGTGGTCTCGGTGATCACGCCCAGCGCCTGCCTGACCACATCGGGATACAGGCGGACGTGCGCCGCGAGTTTATCCGCGCCCACGAGTTTGCGCGCCTGGCTGATGGGGCTGAAGATAGTCTGAATGAAAGGCGCGCGACCCTGCAATCCGCCGCGAATCAGCTCAAGCGCGTGCAGCGCTTCGCCGAGCGTCCCGGCGCGCGGGTCGAGCGGCCGCAGTTTGAGCCAGTCCTCCGGCTGCTGGACGATCGCACGCGCGGCCTGCCGCGTGCCTTCGGGATCGCCGCGCCATTCGTCCTGCAGGCCCCAGCCCTTCAGGACGTAGCCGCTCTCGGGCGTGACTTTCACAAAATCCCAGTCGTAGAGGCCCTGCCATTCGAGCACGGCGGCGGCCAGGTCTTCAGGGCGCTGGTCGTCCACCGGGAAATGCCGCCACAGCGCGACGGGCGGGCGGTCCACGACCCCTCCTTCGATAGCAGATTGCAGGCGTTCACGTTTGTCCATGGCAGGCGTGATTCAAGAAAAAATCAGCGCGATCAGCGGTTTTCAGCGGAATCAGCGTTCCACCCCGCGCCGGGCTTGAGCAGGTACCCTCGCAGTCACTCCTCCTCCTCCTCGTCGTCAAAATCCAGTTCGGCCAGGTCTTCGTCGGTCAGCTCGAGTTCGCTGGGGTCAAACGGCGGCTCGTTCGGATCGTAGCGCGGCGGGGTAGCGGGCGGCGGGATGGGGCGGCTCCAACGGCGATTTCGGGCGATCTCCTCGGCGATTTCTTTGTTGCGGCGGAAGAGTTTGATCTGTTTCTTCGCCCATTCGGGCAATTCGCCCGGCTGCCCGTCGTCTGTGTCGAGAAAACTCCAGTCTACGAGCGTTCGCGCGGGCGTCGATTCCTGGAGCGGCGGCATCGCCGAGTCCACCAGCGCGGCGAGAGCCGGGTCGAGGGTGGGTTTCCAGTCCGGCGCGGGGTCGCCGTGTTCTCGGGCGCGCTCGCGCAAGGCCTGGATCACTTCTTCGTCCGTCGGCGCTTCCGGGTCGATGTGCACCATCATGCGCTTGTAGCGCGAGCCGTCGCCGGGCGGCGGAAGCCACGGGAGGCGGTGCGCGTTGTCGCGCCACCACTTCACCTCGGCGAGCAGGCGGCGCGCGTCGGCGTCGTCGAAGCGGGAGCACAACTCGGCCAGCACTTCCACCGCGTCGGCGAAGAAGCCGAGGTCGGCGTATTGTTTGCCGATCCACAACAGCGTCGTCCGCGGGTCTTTGGCGCGCTGGATGGCTTCGGCGAAGAGCGGCCAGGCGAAGTTGACGCACTCTTCGTCGCCGAGGCAGTAGGCTTCGAGCAGCTGGCCGCGGCCCTCTTCCAGCAGGCGGCGCACGTCGCGCGGGCCGTCGCGCTCGGCCTTGCGCCCGCGCTCATATTCGCGGTTCCAGCCTTCCCAGCGGCTCATGAAGCGGAAGGAGAGCGCCAGGCGGCGGCGCTGTTGGTGCGGGCGGTCATCCCACTCGTCAATGTTCTGCTGGATGGCGTTGCGGTTGTCGTAGATCAGCCATTCGTCGCAGAACAACTCGTAGACGAGTTCGGCGGCCTCGCGGTGATCGGGGAAGAGGGCGAGCACGTCGAAGCACAGCCCGGCGGCGTCGGGCTGGCCGCAATACCACTGGCCCTCTTCCCTGGCCCGCGTGAGGAGACGGTGTACGTAGTCAGGGTATTCAGCCATGGCCGGTAGTATACTCGAAAGCGCGCCGATAGAGCGACCGGGCAACATTCCCGGAGAGGATGCGGCATTTCGACGCCGGCGGTTACACTACAGAGCCCCCTGGGCGCAACGCAAAGTCCGCCCTCCGGGGCCTATACTGCGTGTGGGCGTACACTGCGCTTTTTCCGCTCCCGCTGGATTTGCGCGAAGCATCCAGCGGCGGCGCCGGCCAACTTCGCCTTACGCGTAGCGTGCCGCGATTTCAATCGCCGGAGCGCACGAAACGGCCTGTCAGCGGAGGCTTCGCCTGGCGGATTAGCGGATCGGGCGGCGTCATTCGCTAATCCGCTCCCCCATCCGCTGACCAGATTGCCCGCCGAGTCTGTCAGCGGAGGCTTCGCCTAAGTAAGTATCCAAAACTTCTTACTACTTTTTCTCATGCTCGCGGCGGATTTGCAATCCGCCGCCCGGCCGCCGGATTACAAATCCGGCGGGAGCAAAAAAGTAGGGAAAACTTTTGAGGAGT
>DAOTXG010000496.1:0-2412 GCA_034435515.1 Anaerolineales bacterium | reverse complement strand
CGCCCCCCCTCCCTACCTTAGCGCCCAGCGCAATAGATACTCCTACCCTGACGACGCCGGCGCCGTCCACGCCTCCCCTGGCCGTTTCAATCCTCGCCGGTACACCGCCCAGCGCCTATGAAACCGAGGCGTCGATCACGTTGGCGCGGACGGCGACGCCCTCCCGGGGTAAGACTGCCACCTGGACTCCAACCCCGACGCCCTCCCTGACCAGGACTGCCACCGGGACTCCAACCTCGACGGCCACCCCCACCGCTTCGCCAACGCCCATCATCAATCCAACCCTCTCGGCGGCGCTGCCGTCCGGATGGCCCCAGGCTTTCCCGGCTCTCACGGCCAGCAAATTGAGCGTCCACGTGGTCCGCAATGAAGACCCTTTGGTGATGCAGATGGTGCGCCTGACGCATCCGCGGCTCGTCAAGGCGGTGGACGATATGGCCTGGTTGGCCGAGGTCAAGCAGGTATCGCCTGGGACAGTGACGATTGGGCGGTTCACCCGCGACGAAAGCGATGCGCTGGAGCACTGGCCGGAAACTCACGACCCGCGGGCTGCGGCGCAGGCCTATGTTGACAGGCACCTGCGCGAGTATCGCTTCAATGCCGGGGTGGACTTCTGGGAGGGCTGGAACGAATTTGTGCCGGTGACGCCGGAGCGCTGGCAGTGGTATGCCGAGTTTGAGGCCACTCGCGCTTGTCTCATGCAACAACAGGGACTACATGCGGCCGTGGGCGGCTTTCCGGCCGGCACGCCCGAATATGATGACATGGCGCTGTTTGTGCCGGCGCTGGAGGCCGCGCACCGCTGCGGCGGCATCTTCACCCTCCACGAGGGCGTCATGCCCATCATCGGGTGCGGAGTGAGCGCGACCGATCCCGAAGTCCGCATTCCCGGCTCGCCGCCGTTTGACGTCGCCATGGGCTACATGACCGCGCGGTATCGTTACTGGTACGAGGGCTACCTCAAGCCGCGAGGCTTAGGCAATTTGCCCCTGGTGATCAGCGAACTGGCGGTGGGCGGCATCGTCGAAGATTCGCCGTGCAACGGGCCGGGCGGCGCCGATTGGAAATCGTACCGGAAGTGGTGGGTCCAGCAGGGCGTGGCGCCGACGGGCGAGGCGGCGTACCTGAAGGTACTCGCGTGGTACGATCAGTTAATGCGGGAAGACCCTTATGTGCTGGGGGCGACCGTGTTTACGGCGGGCGCGGTCAGCCCGGAGGTGGGTTGGTCGGATTTTGACGTGCACGACGTCCTGCCGCTCCTGACGGATTATCTGCTTGTCAATCGGTGACGGGAGGCCCATGCGTTTAGCGCGACCCTCCTTGCCCGTCGGGCGCTCAGTTCTGGCCGTCATCCACAGGTTGCCTGGCGCCCCGCTGGCTTGGGGCGCGACGGCCGCCCTCGCCGGGTTTACCCTCTGGCTCCGGCTGCGCCAGTTGGGTTATTACGGCGAAATGGGCATTGACCAGTCCATTACCATTAACATGGCTCTCGAATGGCTGCACGGCGGTCCACTGCCGCTGACGTCGATGAAGTCTTCGGCCGGGGTGTTCAACCCGCCGCTGGCCGAGTATCTGTACGCCCTGGGCCTGGCAATCTGGCCCAGTGTGCTGAGCCTGCCGTGGGTGATTGCGCTGGTGAATCTGGCCGGGTTGGCGGGCGCAGGACTGGCGACGGCCAGGGTCTTGGGTTGGCGCGTAGGCTGGTGGGCGGCCCTGTTGTTCTGCGCTAATCCCTGGGTCGTGCACTACAGCCGCACCATTTGGATGCAGAATTTTGTGCCGGGCTTCGCCGCGCTGCTGTTCGCCTGTGTCCTCCTCTACTTCGCGCGCCAGCCGCGTCCCGCTTATCTGATCCTGGCGGCGATTTTTCTTTCGGCGACCATCCAGGTTCACCTGAGCGCCGTCGTGTTGGGCCTGGCCCTGTTGGTGATCGGCGCGTGCTATTGGCGGCGCGTGAAAGTTCGACCCGTGATCGTGGGCGCGGTCTTGTACGGGTTGAGCTTTGCGCCATACCTCGTCTATCAATTTCGAACTAACTTCGCCGACCTGGAATCCCTGCGCGCCACGCTGTCAGAGTCGCCTTCCGAGACGAATCTGGCGCCGGTGCTGATCGTCCTGGATCTGCTGCAATCCAAGGGGGTCTACGCTACTCTGGGGAGCGCGGCGGGCCGCTGGCAGGCGCTCGATCCGTGGGGAGCAGTCGCCGATGGCGTGGTGACAGGGATGTTTGGGCTGGCGGTCCTGGTCGTCGCGGCGCGGGTCGCGGCCCACGTCTGGGCGGTTCGGCTGCGCTTTGACCGGCTGTCGCCCGGCATTACGACGCAATGGATCATGCTGCTGTGGCTGGCAATCCCTGTCTTGTTCAACCTCCGCCATAGCTATTATCTGCAAAACTATTATTTCACTTATCTT
>DAOTXG010000495.1:0-11872 GCA_034435515.1 Anaerolineales bacterium | reverse complement strand
CTCCGAGGTGCACTTGATTGAGATTGACTTGTTGCGCGGCGGTGAGCGTCCGCCGTTAATTGACCCGGTTCAGCCCGCACCCTATTATATGACAGTGAGCCGTGTGGAACGCCGCCCGGTGGTTTCAGTGTGGCCGATACAACTCCGCGACCCATTGCCCGTTCTGCCGGTGCCGTTGCTGCCTCCTGACCCTGACGCGCCGCTGGATTTGGGCGCAGTCGTCGCCTCGGTGTACGAGCGTGGCGCGTACGATTTGCAACTGGATTACACTCAGCCGCTGCCGGCATTGTCGGCCCAGGAGCAGGCGTGGGTGGATACTTTACTCCGAGCAAGAAGGGAGAAGCAAAAGTAATATGCCCCCTCGTCAACCCTGGCACGCCGTTTCCCGTGAACTGGTGGACTGCGCGATGGGACGCGCGCCCGCTGACCTCGTCGTCCGCAATGGCCGGTGGGCCTGCGTGCAGTCCGGCGAGATCATCCCCAATACCGACGTCGCCGTGAAAGGCTCGCGCATCGCCTACGTGGGGCCAGATGCGAGCCACACGCTGGGGCCGGCTACGAAGGTGATTGACGCCGCCGGGCGTTACCTCGTCCCCGGCCTGCTCGACGGGCACATGCACGTCGAGTCGGGCATGGTCACAGTCACCGAATTTGTCCGGGCGGTCGCGCCGCGCGGGACGACCGGGATGTTTATTGATCCGCACGAGATCGCCAACGTCTTCGGCCTTGAGGGGGTGAAACTGATGGTCGCTGAAGCGCGAAGCCTGCCGATCAACGTGTGGGTACAGATGCCCTCGTGCGTGCCATCCGCGCCGGGGCTGGAGACCTCCGGCGCGTCCATTGGCCCGGACGAAGTGCGCGAGGCGATGGCGTGGCCCGGCGTCATCGGCCTGGGCGAGATGATGAACTTCCCTGGCGTGTTCCTCTCAGACGAGAAAATGCACGGCGAGATGGCCGAAACGATGAAGGCGGGCAAGACCATCGGCGGGCATTACGCCGCGCTCGACCTGGGGAGGCCGTTTCACGGCTACGCGGCGGGCGGACCGGAGGACGACCACGAGGGGACGCGGCTGGAAGACGCGGCGGCGCGCGTGCGGCAGGGGATGAAGGCGATGCTCCGCCTCGGCTCGGCGTGGTATGACGTGGCGGCGCAGGTGAGGGCCATCACCGAACTCGGCCTCGACCCGCGCCACTTCATCCTCTGCACCGACGACTCGCATTCCGGCACGCTCATCAACGACGGTCACATGGATCGGGTGCTGCGCCACGCCATCGCGCAAGGGTTGAAGCCGATCACTGCTTTGCAAATGATGACGTTGAACACCGCCGAGCATTTTGGCGTGAGCCGCGACGTGGGGCAGATCGCGCCGGGGCGGTATGCGGATATTGTGCTCACTGCGGACCTGGCGGACTTCCGCGCGGAGGTGGTGATTGCGGCGGGGGAAGTCATCGTGGAGGGTGGAGAGTGGAGGGTGGACCTGCCGCGATTTGAATATCCGGTAGAAGTCAAGCAATCCGTTCACCTGGGGAAAGCCCTGGCCGCGAGCGATTTCCGCTTCCCAATCTCTAATTCTCTAATCTCTACCGTCAAGGCCAACGTCATCGGCGTCGTCGAAAACCAGGCGCCGACGAAGCACCTGGTTTTTGACCTGCCGGTCAACGACGCGCAGGCGCATGGCGACCTGGCGCAGGACGTGTGCAAGGTCGCGCTGGTCGAGCGGCACAGGGGCACCGGCGGGGTGCGGGTCGGGTTTGTGCACGGGTTCGGATTCAATGCGCCGTGCGCGATTGCCTCGACGGTGGCGCACGACTCGCATCACATGCTCGTGGTGGGCACCGACGAAGCGGCGATGGCGCTGGCGGCGAACGCGCTGGCGGAGAAGGGCGGGGGGATGCTGGTGGTGCGGGACGGGCAGGTCCGCGCGGTCGTGGAGCTGCCCATCGCCGGGCTGATGTCCGAAGAGCGGGCGGAGGTCGTCGCCCAAAAAGCCGAGGCCGTCCTGGCCGAGTACCGCGCCTGCGGTTGCCGCCTGAACAACGCCAACATGCAGTTAAGCCTGCTCGCGCTCGTCGTCATCCCCGAACTGCGGATTTCTGATCTCGGGCTGGTGGATGTGACGAAGTTCCAACTGATTGACGTGCTGGCGTGAGTTGGAAAATGGCGGGGAATTGCGTATACTGGCGGTTGAGAAGGAGGTGAGAGCGTGTTGCCGACGACTGTGAAGGAATGGGCGGCAGAGTACCGGCGGATCAATGAATGGGAGGAGCAAGAGCGAATGGCCAGGCTATCTCAGGAAACGGTTGAAGAGAGCGTGCGCACGTATTTCGCCTTATGTACGCTGCTGTTAAAGTTATCGAATGAAGCCGAGGCGAACAGCGGCTTATGGGAGCGGCGAATGCAAGATTATGTGGCGCTGGTAGAAAAATGGAAACGTTTAGCCCGTACGAGCAAGTATGTTGCCCAATCCTGAGGTACTTAAGACAATTGTAAGTTTTTTGGCCAAACACAATATCCCTTATATGGTGATTGGGGGCTTGGCCAATTCAATTTGGGGCGAGACGCGTGTCACACGTGACGCCGATTTCAAGGTAAGTATTGGCGAGCAAACGCTGAGTGAATTTCGCGCTCTCGTTTTTCAGCACTTTGCGGAACGCCCAACCGGTATTCCGCCTCGGCTGCAAAGCGCTCAAGTTATTCACATTTGGGCTATGCCGGGGGTGGCGGTGGATTTGCTGGTTAGCGTTTTTGATTATGAGCGGGAGGCTATCGGGCGCGCAGTGGAGATGACGATTGAGGGGATGTTGGTGAAAGTGTGCACGGCGGAGGATTTCATCATCCATAAGGTGATCGCTAATCGTGATCAGGATTGGATTGACATTGAGCGCGTGCTGATTCGGCAGAAATCAAAGCTGGATCAAAAGAATATCCTGAACTGGGTGAAACAATTTAGCGAAGCGTTAGAGGCGCCCGAGATACTGGAACGTTATCAGAAGCTGCAGAGAAAATACGATCCTTCGTAAAGGAGACTAGACTTATGCAAACCAATCTTCGTGGCCGGGACTTCATCGGCGACCTGGATTTCAGCAAAGAGGAAGTCGAAACAGTTCTGGACGTGGCCTGGGATTTGAAGCGCCAGCGGGCGCTGGGCCAGCCGCACGCTCATTTGCGCGACAAGACCCTGGCAATGCTGTTCTTCTTCACCAGCACCCGCACGCGCGGCTCGTTTGAAGCCGGCATGGCGCAACTCGGCGGGCACGCGGCCTTCATCGACTCCGAGACGACCCAGATTTCGCACGGCGATACGGCTAAAGAGATCGGCGAGATTTTGGGCCGCTACTACGACGGCCTCGCCATCCGCCAATGCGACTGGCAGTTCGGCAACCAATACGAGAACGAGGTGGCGAAGCATTCGCGCGCGCCGGTGTTGAACATGCAGTGCGACGTGTACCATCCCTTCCAGTGCCTGGCCGATCTGATGACGATCATCGAGAAAAAGGGCCGCGACCTGCGCCGCAAGAAAATCGTCGTCTCGTGGGCCTACGCCGCCTCGTACAGCAAGCCCATCTCGGTGCCGCAGTCGCTCATCCTGCAGATGACGCGCTTCGGGTGCGACGTGGTGCTGGCGCATCCGCCGGAGTTCAAGTTGATGCCCGAGATCGTGGCGATGGCCGAGGCGAACGCCAGACGGCATCACGTGGGTTTTGAGATCGTGCACGACATGGACGAGGCCTTCCGGGACGCCGACGTGGTCTATCCGAAATCGTGGGGGCCGCTGGTGACGACGACCGCTAAAGAAGACGGCAAAATGCTCATCGAAAGATACCGCTCGTGGATCGCCGATCAGCGCCGGATCAACCTGGCGAAAGAGGACGTGATCTACATGCACTGCCTGCCCGCCGACCGCAACCTGGAGGTGACCGACGAGGTGATTGACGGGCCGTGCTCGGTGGTGTACGACGAGGCCGAAAACCGCCTGCACGTCCAGAAAGCGGTAATAGCGTTGACCATGGCGTGATGTTCAACCGCAGAGTCCGTTTGCAGCTCACGGAAGGAGGTGAGGGTTATCGCCGTCGAAATTGAAAAGTGTTATAGCCATTCCAAACAGTCCACCCTAAGTTCAGGAGGAGATTGAGATGTTTACGCAGAAAGTGTGGCGGCTGGCGAGTCTTTTGACCGTGCTGGCAATGGTCGTGGCGGCCTGCGGCGGTGGAGCGACGACGGCTGCGCCGACCTCGGCCCCGGCGACAACCGCGCCGACGGCGGCTCCCGCGGCTACCCAGGGGTTCACTATTCCGGAGATCACACAGGGCAAGTTCAACGTCGCCGTTGTCCTGATTGGCTTCCACGCCGACGGCGGCTGGTCGCAGGCGCACCTCGAGGGCGCGCAGTGGATGGCAACGCAGGACTCCAGCATCGCCGTCCAGTACGTCGAACTGGTGTTCCCAGGCCCCGATGCCGAGTCGGTGATGCGCTCGCTCGCGCGCAAGGGCTTTGACTTCATCATCGGCACCACCTTCGAGTACGGCCCGACGATGGACGCGCTGGCCGAAGAGTTCCCCAAGGTTTCCTGGGTGCACGTCTCCGGTTACCGCGGCAATGGGACGAACTATGGCAACCTGTTCGGCGCGATGGAAGACATGAAGTACCTGGCCGGCATGGTCGCCGGCGCGCGCGCCAAGGCCGACGGCAACACCAAGCTCGGCTACGTCGCCCCATGGCCGCTACCCGAGGTCATCCGCCTGGGCAATGCCTTCATGCTCGGCGCCAAGACCACCTGTCCGGAATGCACGATGGAAGTCCGCTGGATCAACACCTGGTACGATCCTGACAAGGAAAAGCAGGCGGCACAATCCCTGCTCGACGCCGGGGTAGGCATCGTGCTGATCGGCTCGGACACGCCCGGCCCGCTGGTGGCGGCCGCCAATGCCGGCAAATGGGCCTTCACCTACGACTACGTCAATTCCTGCACGCCGGCGCCGGATAAGTGCCTCGGCACCCCGTACTGGAACTGGGGGCCGGTCTATCTCAACATCGCCAAGCAGATCCAGGCCGGCACCTGGAAACCGGGCAATGACTACCTCGACGCCGACACCGGCATCGTCGGCTTCTACGGCTTCATGGAGGGCCAGACGCCGCAGCCGGGCGTGCCAGCGGACGTGGTCCCCCTCGTTCAGGCAAAACTTGCCGACATGCTCGCAGGGAAGTTCACCCGGTTCGATATCTTCAAAGGCCCGCTCAAGGATAACACAGGCAAGGAAATCGTCCCGGCGGGTCAATCCCTCACCCAGGAAGACCTTGAGGGGATTGATGCGGGCACGATCAGTGCCTTCGATCTCACCGACCGCACGGCGTGTACAGTCTGCATGAACTGGCTCGCTGAAGGTATCCAGGGCACTATTCCGCCTATGCCATAACGTATCCTCTATGGCATGCTGTTGGCGCAGGAGCGCCGCTCCTGCGCCAACAACGCGCCGGCCGCCTTGGGAGGGGCCTTATGACTGAATCCCCCAACGCTTTTGAAATGCGCGGCATCGTCAAACGTTTCCCGGGTGTATTGGCCAACGATCGCGTTGACTTTGGCTGCCGGGTCGGCGAAGTGCACGCGCTGCTCGGCGAAAACGGCGCGGGCAAGAGCACGTTGATGAACGTGCTGGCGGGCCTGTACCATCCCGAGGCCGGTGAAATCTTCGTCGGTGACCAGCGGGTTTCCTTGCGCTCGCCGCAAGAGGCGATTGCGCACGGCATCGGAATGATCCACCAGCACTTTATGCTCGTGACCTCGCACTCGGTGGCGGAGAACATGGTGTTGGGACTCGACCGTCCGCGTTTTTTTCTTGACCTGCCGCGCGTCGAAGAACAGGTCACGGCGCTCGGCGCACAATACGGCCTGAGCGTGAACCCCCGCGCCAGAATCTGGGAGCTCTCGGTGGGCGAACAGCAGCGGGTCGAAGTGCTCAAGATGCTGTTTCGAGGCGCCAGAGTCCTCATCATGGATGAGCCGACCGCGGTCTTGACGCCGCAGGAGGTCGAGACGCTCTTCCACACGCTGCGCGATATGACGAAACGCGGGCATACGATTGTCTTCATCTCACACAAACTCGACGAAGTCCTCGCCATCGCCGACCGCGTGACCGTGCTACGGCGCGGCAAGGTGACGGCGGCTGGCGTGCCGGCCAAGGGGGCAACCAAAGCGCAGCTCGCAAAGCTGATGGTTGGCCGGGAAGTTCTGTTCTTGTTAGAAAAGAAAGAAACGCAGCCCGGCGCGGCGGTGCTGACGGTCGAGCGTCTGTGCGCCGACAACGATCGCGGCCTGCCAGCGTTGCGCGAAGTTTCCCTGCAAGTCCGTGCGGGTGAGATTTTGGGTATTGCCGGAGTGGCGGGCAATGGTCAGCGGGAATTGGCGGAGGTGCTCACCGGATTGCGCGGCGCCACCAGCGGCACCATGCTGTTCGGCGACGTGCCGCTGGGCAGTCACACCCGATGGTTGGATATCGGCCAACAGTTGGCGCACATCCCCGAAGATCGCGCGGCGGTGGGCAGCGTGCCGGGTCTGAGCGTGGCGGAGAACCTGATCCTCAAACGCTTCCACCGCCCGCCCATCGCGGCGGGCTGGTCAATCGACCCGACGGCGGTGCGCCAGAACGCCGTGCGGCTGGTAGAAGAATACAAGATTGCGACGCCAACGGTCGAGACGCCCGTGCGAATGCTGTCCGGCGGCAACCTGCAAAAAGTGATTCTCGCGCGCGAGACCTCGGAGCACCCCAAATTGATGATTGCCGTTCACCCCACGCGTGGATTAGACGTGGGGGCTATCGAGTCGATCCACCGCCTCCTGATCGAACATCGCGATCGCGGCACAGCCATCCTGCTGATTTCCGAAGAGCTGGACGAGCTCATCTCGCTCGCGGATCGAATGGCTGTGATGTACGAGGGGCGGATCGTCGGCGAAATGCCGGCGGAGGGCGCGGACATCCACGCCATTGGCCTGATGATGGCCGGCACAAAAGTGGAAGTATGAATCTGCCAGGGACCACCTATCGTCTGAGAATCGAAACCCGATCGGACAACCCGGGCTGGATGGGGCTGGTCTCGTCCGTCCTCGGCGTGGTGCTGGCGCTGATCGTCGGCGGCTTTGTGCTGCGGGCGGCGGGTGCGAACGATCCGATCGCAACCTATCAAGAAATCCTCAAGGAAGGCTTCGGCACGCCCGCCGACTGGCAAGCCGGGATCACCGCCTTGCTCACGAGCAGTGATTGCCCGAAAGGGCGGCTGTGTTTTGGCCCGCTCTCAGACACGCTGGTCAAAGCGTCGCCGATTTTGCTCACCGGCCTCGCCTGCATCGTGGCGTTTCGGATGAAGCTGTGGAACATCGGCGCGGACGGCCAGATGTTCCTCGGCGCGTGGGCGGCGACGGGCGTCGCGGTGTTCCTCTTGCCCAAGACGACCGATCGTGGGCTGATGCTGGCGGCAATGGCGCTGGCGGGAATCCTGGCGGGCCTTGTGTATGGCGCGATCCCCGGTTTCCTCAAGGCGCGGCTCAATATCAACGAAATCATCACGACCTTGATGCTGAATTACGTCGCCTACAAATGGGTGGAATACTTCGTCGTCGTTGGGCCGTGGAGCATCGGTGACTTCGAGTCCACCGGCCGCTTCCCCACCCCGGCGACCTGGCCGCGCCTGACCGAATATGCCAGGCAAATCCCCATTGCGGCGGGACTCACCGCGCACCCGGGCATCTTGCTGGGCATCGGCGCGGCGGTTCTGCTGGCCTGGATTCTGTATCGCAGCCGCTGGGGTTATGAGATCCGCGTCATCGGCAACAACCCCAACGCAGCGCGCTACGCCGGGATTAGCGTCGGGCGCAACATCCTCCTGGTGATGGTACTCTCTGGCGCGCTCGCAGGACTGGCCGGAATGAATGAGGTCGCGGCGCTGCGCGAGCTGAATGGCCGCCTTCAGCGTGGCTACGGCTTCACTGGCGTGATTGTGGCCTGGCTTGCCAAGCTGAACCCACTCGCCGCGATTATCGTCGCCTTCCTGTTTGGTGGTTTGCTGGTCGGCACGAAACTCATCCAGCCCCAGGGCATCGCCTCGATGCTGCAAGGCGTGATCCTCTTTGTCGTCGTCGGCACGGAATTGCTCTTTCGCTACCGCGTGCGGCTGGAGAGGGCGGAAGCGGTCGTCGCCGTCGCCGCGGAGACCGGAGACGTCCCATGACAGCGAGCGCCTTGTTCGACCTCGCGATCACCATCCTGTTCGGCGCGCTGGTCAGCGGCACGCCTCTGCTGTTTGCGACCGTGGGCGAAATCTTCTCGGAGCGCGCTGGCGTGATGAACCTGGGCATCGAGGGCATGATGCTCGTCGGCGCGATGAGCGGCTTCGCCGTCTGGTTCAACACCGGCAATCTGGTACTCGGCCTGATCGTAGGCATGGTGCTCGGCTGCCTGCTCGCGCTGCTCCACGCCTTTATTACTATCACCCTGCGTGCGGATCAGGTGGTGAGCGGGCTTGCGGTGACGTTCCTCGGCACCGGCCTCTCCAGCATCCTGGGGCAGCCCTACGTCGGGCAGCGTACACCGGAGCCAATCACGCTCACGCTGCCGATCCTCGAGCGCGCCGCCGTGGAGCAGTTGGTCCTTGTCGCCGCCGGCCTGGTCTTTGCCCCGTTGGCCTGGTACTACGTGCATCGCACGCGGCCCGGACTCAATCTGCGCTCCGTGGGCGAGTATCCGTCCGCCGCCGACTCGCTTGGCATCAACGTCAACCGGACGCGCTACCTCTACGTCATCTTGGGCGGCGTGATGAGCGGTTTCGGGGGCGCGGCGATGAGTCTCATCACCGATCCCGGCTGGGTGGATGGCAAGACGTCCGGTCTGGGTTGGATCGCCGTCGGGTTGGTGATCTTTGCGTCGTGGGATCCAGTCCGCGGGATGTGGGTCTCGTACTTTTTTGGGCTGTTGCGCCGTCTGCCGCTCGATTTGCAAAACCCCGCGTTGCCGTTGATCTCGACCGCGCACAATCCAACGCTTGGCCGTTTCATGGACATGTTGCCGTACCTGGCGACCATCTTCATCCTGATTCTCGGCTCACGGGAGGCCCTGCGCAAACGCCTGGGCGCGCCGGCCGCCCTGGGCTTGCCGTACGTTCGCGGCGAACGAGGGATGTAATGATGCGGAAGCATGTTTCCTTTTGAGTTTTCCTTTTCGGACGTCATTTCGCTGTTATACTCGCTGAACAGCCTGCATGTGCTTGGTCGGCTGTTCAAAACGTGGGGCGCTTTTTGGGATGAGACGGTCACACCCGCCGACCGCGCGCTGGCCAATGAGGCCGCCTTTTTTATCCTGATCCCGCTGGGAGTGTTTCTGCACGAGGCCGGGCATACCCTGGCTACCTGGCAAGTCGGCGGCGAAGTGGCCGATTTTCAGTGGCGTGTGTTCTGGGGTTACATCGTTCCTGTGGGCAATTTCACTCCGCTTCAGAGTTGGTGGATCGCCCTGAGCGGCAACCTGGTGTCTATCTTGCTCGGCTTATTGCCCATTCCGCTCTTGCCCCGTTCGGGCAAGACGATTTGGGGCGAAGTGTTGTACGCTTATGTCCGGCACGAACTTTTCTATGCTTTGGTGTGGTATCCGGCGATCTCGGTCGTGGGTTTTGGCGGCGACTGGACGATGATTTACGATTTTTCGGTCACGCCTTACGCCCCAGTGACATTGACTCTACATATCCTGTTGTTGTACGGCCTGTGGCGGCTGGACAAAAGCACGTGGGCGGCCCACTGGCGCATCCGGCGCGACCCGGAGGCCCAGGCAGCCCTACAAAAACTCGAAGCGGAAGCCGAGATGAGGCGCGGCACGGTCAAGCCACTGCTTAATCTGGCCCACTTCTATCATCAGCAGGGCGAGGCGCATCTCAGCCGGCATTACACAGCGTTGGCGTCCCGGTTGGCGCCAACTGACCCGGCTGTGGCGGTGAATCAGGCATTAATGGCCTACAACCGCCAGGACTATCGCACCGCCCAGTCTGCCGCGCGTCGGGCGCTCTCGACGGCGCTGACTCCGGATGAGCAATCTCAAATGCATCAGGTGCTGGCATTTGTGTGCATGAGAAACGGCCACCGAGCCGAGGCCCTCGCCCACTTCGATGCTGCTCTCGGCTTGACGCCTGATCGTTCCACCGCCTATTATTGGCGCGGCATCCTGAAACGCTCTTTAGGCCGCCTGGCTGAGGCCCGCGCCGATTTTGATTCGGCAGCGCGCCTAGCGACGGATGAAGAAAGTCGGGCGCAAGCGCGGCAGGAATTGGAGTCAGCCTAATGAGCGATTTGCTCGGCTACCGATGTTCCCTCTGCGGCCAGGAATACGGCCCGAGTGAGGTTGAATATATCTGTCCTAAGCACGGTGACTTGGGCAATCTCGACGTCGTGTTGGACTATGCCTCTATCCAACGCGCTGCTTCGCCTGAATCCATCTCGGCTTCAGGCGATTTCTCCATCTGGCGTTATCTTCCGCTTTTGCCGGTCGCCGATCCGGGTTTCCTGGGGACTCCGCTGCGCGCCGTCGGTTGGATTCCGCTCTACCGCGCCGAGCGGTTAGCCGCCTTGCTTGGCCTAAAGCGCTTGTTTGTCAAAGACGATGGCCGCAACCCGACGGCCTCGTTCAAAGACCGGGCTTCGGCGGTCGTCGTAGCACGGGCGCGCGAGATCGGCGCGCAGGTAATCGCCGCCGCGTCCACCGGCAACGCGGGCGCGGCGCTCGCGGGCCTGGCGGCCGCCGCCGGTATGCCGGCGGTCATCTTCGCGCCGCAGAATGCGCCGCCGGCCAAGGTGGCGCAATTGTTGATGTTCGGGGCGCAAGTGTTATTGGTCAATGGCAATTATGATCAGGCCTTCGACCTGTGCCTGCAAGCCTCGCGCGAGTTCGGATGGTACTGCCGGAACACGGGCTACAACCCGTTCACGCGTGAAGGCAAGAAGACGGCGGCGTTTGAGATCAGTGAACAGTTATCAGTGAGCAGTGAACAGTGGCGTGCGCCCGACCGGGTGTTTGTCTCGGTCGGGGATGGGAATATCATTTCGGGAATGCACAAAGGCTTCAAGGATCTGTTCGCGTTGGGCTGGATTGAAAAGATGCCGAGGTTGATGGGGGTGCAGGCCGAGGGGTCGGCAGCGTGCGCGAATGCCTGGGCGGCGGGCGGCGAGGCGATCACCCCGGTCGCCGCGCAGACGATCGCCGACAGTATTTCGGTGGATTTGCCGCGCGACGGCGTGCGGGCAGTGCGCGCGGTGCGCGAGACAGGCGGGGCTTATATCAAAGTCGGCGACGACGACATCCTGGCCGCCATGCGGGAGTTAGCGAATGGTTTAGCCGTCTTCGCTGAGCCGGCCGGGGCCGCGGCCTATGCGGGTTTGGCGAAAGCCGCGCGCGAGGGCATAATTGGACCTGACGAGACGATTGTAGTGCTCAATACTGGTAACGGGTTGAAGGATGTGAAAGCAGCGATGCAAGCGGCAGGCGAGGCGGTGAAGATAGAGCCGACTATGCTAGCGTTGCAAAGGGAACTTAGCAGATGAGGAAAAAGGCCAAAAAACGAGGTGCACCCAAGCAGAGATTCCAGATTGTAAGTTATATGGGGGAGCATTTTCGTTTTGACACACGGCATAGGGAGAGACACCATGAGCAATCTAGTCTTGCATGAACCGTTGGCTACAGAAGTACGACGGATAGCCCAAGCGGAGGGTCTAACCGCCGAAAGTGTGGTCGAAGCAGCTCTGCGCCATTACCGGGCTTTGGCGCGACAGAAGAAAATCAAGGCTGAGGCTGAGTGGTGGACGAACGCTTCAGTTGAACTGCGCGCTCAGTATGCGACCGA
>DAOTXG010000494.1:0-22089 GCA_034435515.1 Anaerolineales bacterium | reverse complement strand
ACGGAAGGGAACACGGACAGATGAAACATAAGCGAAAAGTCCGTGTTTCTTTCTGCTGGCTCTTAGTAGATTTCAAGGAGGTGCTCTGTCAACGAATGGTCAACCGCTTCGCGTAAACGAATGCGCACACGCACGAGAAATTCGTTTATTCGTTTCAAATTCGTTGGCAGGTATGACCGACCTCCTTGACATCAGTTAAGAGCGTAACGAATTTGCGCCCGTCGGCGAATTCGTTCCTTCCCCAATTCGTTGTAGTGTAGTGTTTAGCAAGCCTGAGCAGTTACTTCGCTTTCATCTCCAGCCGGCGGGATGTTTTTGAGCGGCGCCGGTGAGGTCGTTAATCCAGGCCGAGGCGCCTTCGAGGCAGCGGTTGAGGGGCGGGACAATCTGGCGCATATCGCCGCCGTAAAGAGGCATCCTCAGCGAGCGTTCGTAAGCCTGCACCCAGACGCAGGGCATGTCGGGGACGACTTCGCAGTTCCCGTTGGCGCGCACCCCGCCGCACGGCCCGTTGCGCAGATTCTTCGGGCAGGTCATCGGGCAGGTCATACCCGTGCTGTGCAGCACGCACTGGCCGCACATCCGGCAATCGAAGATGGCGCCTTTGCTGATCTGCTCGCCGCGAATGAAGACGCGCTCGACCCAGCCGCCCGGCCTGAGCCAGCGCCGGAATGGTCGGAGCATCCTGTGCGTGGCCTCGTAGGCGACTTCGAGCAGGTGCGGATAGGATTGCAGAAATCGCATGCGTGGAGATTACGCAATACGTAATACGCAATACGGGAATACGTATTGCGTATTACGTATTGCGTATGTCCGGCTGTATCGCCGCCGCGCTTTCCGGCATCAGGTCGCGCTCATCCTCTTCGGCGGCCTGTCCCCGCGCGGCCTTGCGTTTTTCGCCGAGGGCCTGCTGCCTTTCCATCAGCCGGTCGCTCTTCGCCGCGCGCAGGCCCTTCATGAACTCGACTTCTTTTGGGAAGTGCTTGTTGAGCGGATGAGTCGGGTCCTCGGGCAGTTCGAGGCCCTCGTCCCAGGCCATCACGGTGACCATGGCGACTGCCGCCGCCACCGCGGTGAACACGCGGCGCGTGCCGGTGATCGGCCCGTAGGCCATCCAGTCGTTCCACATCACCGCCGAGATGCCGTGCATCGCCGCGTCCATGCCTTGAAACGCCAGGCGGCCCCACTTTTGGATCACGTCTTTCCACATATACGAGCCGTTCGCAGGCGCGTTGCCGACCGGCAGGCCGAACTCCTCTTTGACCAGACGGTTGGCGAGGAAGCAAAAGCCCTGCGTCGGCAGGTTCATCGTCGTGCTGTCCACGAGGATAGAGTCGAACTCGCCGCCTTCGATGTCTTTAAGTATCTTGCGCAGCGACTTCAACCGCCCGCTCGCGCGCTTGTCCTCGGCGTCAAAGGGCTGCAGGATGACCGACTTGATGCCGCACGTTTTCAACTCGGCGACCTGATCGGGGATGTCCGGGTCCCAGGCGGTGATGCTGTTGTAGTTGAAGCGATGCTGGACCCCGGCGGCTTTCACGAAGCGCGCCCCGGCCCGGCGGGCCTCCTCCGTCCACGTGTCAATCTGAAACACCATCGTGTCGTTGACCGAGAGAAACCACTCGCAATAAGCCTGGATCTCGTCGGGGGTGGGGGATACGATGCCGATGATGGCCGGGATGCCGGTCTCGTGTGACATTTCCTCGACCAGCTTGATCTCGTCGAGCGCGGCGGCCTTGTCCCAGCGGGGCGGCTTGCGGCTGTGGACGATCTTGTGTCCGGTCTGGAACATGTTGGCCATCAGCACCGGCGGGCGCTCGCCCGGCTGTCCGCCGACTTCAATGTGGCCGATCTTCATGACTTTTTGCGGGGTGTCGAAATGGAAGAGGCCCATGATTAAAGTTTCTCCCGTTGACTGGGGTTCCGTATTGCGTATTGCGTATTACGTATTACGTATCGGCGTCTATCAATACGCAATACGGAATACGCAACACGTTTTACGCTTCCGGCAACTTCCGCCGCGCCAGGCGCGAGACCCGGTCGGCCAGCGAGGGGATGTCCGTCGCGCCCTCGCGCTCCATTTGCTCGACGAGGGGTTTCAACGTTTCAAAGCGCAGGCCGGCGCGCAGGGCCTCGACGCCCAGCACGTCGCGCGGCTGGATGTTGCCCAGGCTCACATCCGGGCCGAAGCGCAGGATGAAATACTCCTGTTGATTCTTGAGCGGCGCTTCCCAGATCAGCCGCTGGAAGCGGTTGTTAAGCGCGGCGGCGAAGATATCCACGTCCTGCTCGTTGACGTGGCCATCCGCATCGTAAATGCCGACGCCCTTGCCGGACTCGCGCGCCTCGACGATGACCCACGCCGCGCCGGCCTCGAAATCGGCCAGCGCCTGCTCCGCCAACTCCTCGGCTTGCGGCTGGTGGCGCGGGTCCTTCTTGCCGACCTCGGCCACCACCGTCAGACCCATGTCCAGGGCAAAATGGATCACGTCACGACGCAGGTCGGGCGCAAGATGAATCGTGCCGTCGGAGACCTCCAGCCCGTTGAAGCCGAGGTCACGCGCGCGGCGGACAAATTCGCGCCAGCGGCCGCGTATGATCGCGTACTCGGTCAGCGTCCCACCGGGGTAGACGACGACGTTCTGCTCCTTGACCAGCGCGATTTTGTCCCGCAGCAGGTCTTCGTCCAGCAAGGCCGAGGTGCCGAAGGACAGTTTCCAGTGGTCAATATAATCCCCGGTCGTCGCCAGCAAATCGGCGGTGGCGTGGGGACCTTGACACTTGTCAATCATCATCGTCACGCCGGCCACGCGCGGCTTGCGGCTGCGCTCGTCGAGATGAGTAAAGACATCGGCCCAGGCTTTCATGGGGATCTCCAGGAGTAAGTGAACAGCGGGCAGTCAACAGTGAACAGTCAACAGTGAACAGTCAATAGTGAACAGTCAACAGTGAACAGTCAACAGTCTATTCACTGTTGACTGTTCACTGTTGGCTGGCGACTGGCGGCCAGATGCCTCAACGCCTCCTCCACCATCTTCAAATCCGCGCCCCAGGGGACGACGGCAATCTGGCCGTCGAGCTCAATGTCGAATTCAAGCAGGCAGCATTTCAGCAACGTCGGCGTCTCCCGGCTGCCGGCGAGTTTGCGCGGGCACATCTCGACGCGCGGCGGCTCGTCGCCGTAATAATGGCGGTGAAATTGCAGGCTGCGCTCGCAGCCGATGAGCAGCCAGCCCTGCCGGGTGGCGGGGCGCTCGTCGAGGAAATAGACGGGCGCGCTGAAACGGTCGAGGCCGCCAGAGCGACAGGGAACCAGAAACGCCGCGGGCGTGCGCCCCGCCGCCAGGTCGTTCAAGTCAATTCGCTCCAATTCGAGGCGGATAGGGGGCAGATCGGCATAACTGAGGACGTGCTGGGCGAGGCCAAAGAGTTTGGGCGGCTCGGGCGGAGCGACCTCGACCACGCGGATGACGAGCGGGTCGGGATGGTGAATGAAGTTGACGTGCTCGTACTTGCCCCGGACGACGAGCGTGCCCTCCGGGCCGACGCCGAGCTCGTGCGCTTTGGCGGCGAGGGCAGAAGGGTTGGCCGGGTCGGCCTCGGGCGTGTCGGCGAACAGGCACGTGTCGGGCAGCGCCAGGATATCAACCGAGTCAATCGGGCTGAAAAGTGATTGGCGGTCGGGCGCGGTGACGCCGATGACGGCGGTCGCTTCACCCTGACGGAGGACGACGTAGTCGGTGCGCCGATAGGCTTCACGGCCCAAAAAGTGCGCGCGAATGGCCGCCTCGGTCATCTCGCCGTCGTACGGCTGGACGCTGACGCGGCGGTAGGGCAGGGGGACGAGGTTTTTCATGCGGCTTATCGGGTATCGCCACGCGCGAAGCCCAACCTGTGGGCGAGAGACTGGGGGTGGTGGGCGATATGGCTAGGGGAGGATATCCACTTCGGGCTTGATCGCCACGTTTCGGGCCAGACAGTTGTGGACCGGCGAAGTGATAATGGTGTGTTCCCAGATTTCGCGCAGAGTCGCTTCGTCGGCCTCGGCCTGGACGAAGAGCTTGGCCTTCACTTCCTCAAAGCCAGGATGGCCCTCGGTGCTGGGGTTGAGGCCCAGGAACGTGAAGACGTTGTTCTGTGTGGACTCCAGCGAGACTTCGAGGTTTCGAATCTTGATGCCGCGCTTCGTCGCATTCATCACGAAGCCCGTCGCCAGGCAGGCGCCATAGGCTCCCAAGACGTATTCCACCGAGTTAGGACTGGTGTCGTCGCCCGTGAGGTGGGCCGGCTCGTCCACCATGAAACTGTGATTGCGCACGAAGGCTTTGAATTTGAGGCCATCCACCCAGCGCACGCGGGAGGCCTTGGAGGCATGTTTCGCCGTCGGTTGAGACCCCACCACCTCCAGAGCGGATTGAAAAGCATCAACGTCTATCCCATTGATAATCTTATGATCGTCCACGGTAGTTACCTTTTCCAACCTCACGCCTCTCCCCGGCGCTATCCCCTTTCACTTCGCTCAGGGGGACAGGTCGCCCTATCCCTCCCCTCTCCTGAAGCCAGGAGGGGGTGGGGATTGAGGCATGCTAATGCGCCGTCGCGCGTAATTGTCTGGCGGCCTGAGCGATGACGCCCAGTTTCTTGGCGGCGACCTCGGCCGGGTTCATAGGCCGCTCGGCAAACGTCCCAAAACCGCAGTCGGGGTTCAGGTAAATCTGCTCCGGCGCGAAATACTCCAGGGCTTCCCTCACTTTGCCGACGACGAACTCGGGCGCCTCGATGTCGTCCGAGCGCGGGTTCGCTACACCCAGGCCGATTTCCTTCTTCTTCGGGTAGTGCGCGAAGGCCGCCAGTTCCCCGGCGCGCGGGGTGGCATACTCGAGGACGAGCTGGTCAATGTTCATGCCCATCATGGTCGGCACGAGCGGTTCGTAGGAGCCTTTGAGCAGAACTTCATCCTTGCGGCTCCAATTGCCGCGGCAGACGTGTACGCCGGTCTTCACGCCCTCCACCCCTTCGGTGATGCCGTTCATCAACCGGGTGGCGAAGATCAGTTCCTTAGTCGGGTCGCCCGACGAGGCCGACATCGAGGCGCACATGAAGGTGCGCTCCTTGACCCCGGCGTTGAAGACCACGTCGGTGAGCACCGGCTCGTCGAACTGCACAAACTCGCAGCCCGCGTCGCGCAGAGCGATAAGTTCGTCCCGGAGGATTTCCACCAAATCGACGGCCAGGCTCTCCTGGGTGGGGTAAACCTTGTCGGAGATGCCTTTAACCCACATCGAGCGCGCGAGCAGATAGGGCCCGGGCAGGGGAACCTTGATCGGCTTCTGGGTGTGCTGGCGTAAGAACCGGTACTCGTCCAGCGCCAGCGGCATCCGCGGCTTGAGCTTGTCCACCACCGTGGGGTTGTGGATGGCGAAGGCCGGGGCGTCCGCTTTGCGCAAGATTTGATCGTAGGCGGCCTTGTCCTCGACCACGTCCATGATGTCGGCCAGCGACATCAATTTGACGCCTTCCAGTTTCTCGACGACAAAGGAGTAGAAGTTGTCCCGCCGCTGTTCGCCGTCGCTGACGATGTCCACGCCCGCTTCTTCCTGATACCGCAGCGCTTCCAGCACGGCCCGGTCGGCGACCTCGTTGAATTCTTTGAAGCTCAACTGCCCCGCCTGGCGCTTGCGCAGCGCCTCCAGCAGCCACGAGGGCCGGGGCCAACTCCCGACGACAGTGACAGGATACAAAGGTGTTCCATTGCCAGACATGTGATAAACCTCCTGTAATTGGTCAGTGGTAATTATAGCGGCTTTCAGCCGGCTGTGTGCCTTATGCCTTCGGCCAATCAGGCCTGGCGCTCCACTCCGCCCACGAGCCGTTGTAGTTCCGCACGCGCGGGTAACCCAGCAGTCGCAGCGCCAGATAAGTGTGGGCCGAGCGTTGGCCGGTGTTGCAGTACGTCACAATTTCTCTGTCCTCGGTCGCGCTCAACCCGGCGAACTCGGCCCGCAGCTCGTCGGTCTCCCGAAAGGCCTGATAGGCGCGCCGCGTCAGCGTCATCTCCCACGAGCGGTTGCCCGCGCTGGGAATGTGGCCTTCCGCATATTCTTCGGGCGTGCGGCAGTCCAGCAGGCACACGCCGCCGGATTCAAGGCGCGACGCAATCCAATCGGCGGTCGCCAGCCGGTCAGCCTGCGGAGCGGGCGTAAACGTCCTCGGCTCCGGGGTAGGGCGCAGGCGCGTCATCTTCCGACCCTCGGCCATCCAGCGTTCCACGCCGCCCTCTAACACGCTCACCCGTTCAAACCCCAAATACTCCAACAGCCAGAAAAAGTGCGCAGCGCGTTGCGCCCCAATCTCGTCGTATACGACGACGTGCTGATCCGGGGCCAGGCCCAATTGGCCCAACACACCCGCCACGTGTTCCAAAGGCCCAACCATATGCGTCGGCCCGTCGTCGCGCCCGGTGAATACCTCGTCCAAATTCAGATGCACCGCACCGGGGAGATGCGCCAGCACGTAGCCTGATCCCGGCGGGGTCACCTCCACGAGCCGCACGTCGGCGTCGTTCAGATGGGCCGTCAGCCAGTCGGTGCTCACGAGCAACTGATCATTGGGAAAGCGTTTTTCGCTCACGTCAATCACCTTTCGGCGGCAGCGCGAAGAGATTCAGCCCAACCGCCGACGCCGCAATATCCGTCGCGGCGGCCTCTTCAGCGTGCGCCATAGCATAGATCAGTGTGGAGAGGCGGTTAAGATACGGAATGATATGCGGATTGACGAGCGGCGACTCCTGGTTGAGCTGCGTGACGCGGCGCTCAGCGCGGCGGATGACGGCGCGGGCCATGTGTAGCAGCGCGCCCGCCAGGCTGTCGCCGGGGACGGTGAAGGCCGCAGTCAGCGGATGCGCGGTGGTGAAGTCGTGGTAGGCTTTCTCCAGCACGGCCAGGCGTTCGGGCGTGATGTGCGATTCGACGAGGTGATCGCCGGAGACCGTCGCCAACTCAGACATCATCCAGCACAAATCGCGCTGAATGGCGAGGAGCAACTCGCGCGTCTCCGGGCGCACGTCGCTGGCGCGCGCCACGCCGAGGGCCGAGGAGGCCTCGTCGAGCGTGCCCAGCACTTCAAAGCGCAGATCGTGCTTGGGCAGGTCGCGCGCGTCAATCAGGTCGGTCAGGCCGGCGTCGCCGCGGAGGGGAAGTGTCACAGCCAATTACCATTTACCAATTACGCCCGGTAAGCGGGTAATTCGTAATTGGTAATTAGGCCTTCGTCGCATCCAGCAACCCATCCGCACCCCATTCCTTCTGCACGCGCTCGGCTTTGAACTGGTCGCCGAGATCGCGCAGGACGCCGATCATGTTGAGCGCCTCCTGCAGGGCATTGGGCGCATCTTTGCCCGTGCCGTCCGCGCCCCACTTCTGAGCGATGTCCTCGTTGATGGGCGCGCCGCCGATCATGATCCTGGCCCTGGGGTTCCTGGCCCGCACCTTCTCGATGACAACCGGCATCCCGATCATCGTCGTCGTCATCATCGCGCTCATGCAGATGATGTCCGAGTCGGTTTCCATGTACTTCTCGACGAAATTGTCGAGCGGCACGTCGCGCCCCAGGTCGTGGACGGTAAATCCGGCGACCTCGAACATCATCTTGACCAGGTTCTTGCCGATGTCGTGGATGTCGCCCTCGACCGTGCCGATGACGACCGAGCCTTTGATCATCTTCTCCGGGTCCATCTTGATGTGCGGGCGGAGGAGGTGGAGGCCGGCGTAGAGCGCGTCGGCGCACATGAGCACCTCCGGCACAAAGTACTCGCCGTTGGCGAAATACACGCCGACGACGTCCATCCCGGCGGCGAGGCCGTCCATCACCGCCTGGTAGGCGTCCATGCCGGTGTCCAGCGCCTCGTGCGCGGCCTTGACCACGCTCTCCTCGTCGTACTCGATGACGCCGTTCTTAAGCCGTTCCAGGATATCTGCTTGTTGCTCTGCTGTTGCCATGGGAACCTCCGTTATCCGCTCTTCACACCATATTTCCTCATCGCCGCCATCATCGCCTGCATGTTTTCCGGCGGCACGACCGGCCAGATGTCGCAGCCGGGCCACACGCCGTCGGCGCCCTGTTCGATGGACTGCCGGATCATTTCTTCGACTTCTTCCGGCCGGCCTTCGCAGAACGGCGCGCCGAAGGGCTTGTAATTGCCCAGCAGGATGACGTTGGACAGTTTGGCGCGCGACTCGTTCAGGCGGTTCATCTGGTCAATGCTCAAGGCGTTCGCGCCCGACTGCGCCATCAGCTCGATGATCGGGTTGGTATCGCCGCAGATGTGCAGGACGGTGGGCACGCGCTTGATCCGCCCGAAGAGCGCCTGCAGATTGGGCAGGACAAGGCTCTTGAACATGCGCGGGCTGAGGATGCTGGCGGTCGCCCCCATCTCGCGCACGGTGATGAAATCGGCGCCGGCCTCGATGTACAGATTAATGACCTCCGTCAAATACTCGACCATGAATTGCAGGTGGCGGTTGACCACGTCGGGCTTTTTGGCCGACAACTTGAGCAGGACTTCCAGGTCCATGATCTGCCCCAATTCGGTGAACGGGCCGAGTGTCCACGAGCCGATGGCGACCGCCTCGCCCAGCTCGCGCTTGAGGAGGCGCAAGGCCTCCAACACGATGGGGATGCGTCCGGCTTGCGCCACGTCGGCGGGCTTCTGCAGCTGGTAATTGGTAATTTGACTCTCGATTTCCTTCATCACGAAGGTCTTGGCGTCGGCCTCGCTCAGCCCCTCCGGCATGGTCACGGTCGAGCGGTCCACCAGCTTGCGCGTCATCGTGGGGTAGATGATCTGGCCCTGGTCGGCCTTCTCGTAATACTTCATCCCTGCGCCGAGCGACTCGGCCACGACGCCCATATCAAAGGGCACGACGGCGCTCTCGAACCCGAACAGGCGGTGCGTGCTGGCGGCGGCGTCGGCCATCTTGCGCGCGTCGCCGTGGATCTCGTTGAACCGGTAGCCGAGCTGCTGGATGCCAGAGAGAGTGATGCTCCCCATGCCGGAGAAGTTCGGCACGTGGTCGGGTTTCTCGCCGCGCAAGACTTTGAGGACTGCGTCTTTAGATTGAATGAACATGAAATCTCCTTTATGTTGCGATTTCAGACACTCCATGCTACCATCAAATCGAGCAAGGAGTAAACAATGTTAACCCGTTCAATTAAGATTGATCTGCCGGATAAAGAATATCGTCGCCTGTTGGCGATTGCCCGCCGCCGCAAGCGCACAGTGAAAGCGCTGGTCAAAGAAGCAATTGAGCAGACCTATCTTAAGCCATTCCTCAGCGCAGAGGAGCTGATGCGCCTGCCAGCCTTTGGCCTTTGGAAGGATGATCCTCGCTCGGATGAGGAAATCCTCAACGCCATCGGCGGCAATTGGTCAAACTTCCCTTTGGAGGAGACTTAAATTGACCGAAGTCCTTCTCGACACCGGCCTTCTCATCCAATTTCTACGCGGAAATCCTAAAGCGGCCGGGTTTTTGGCGCTGCTTCTCTCGCAAACGGTAGTGTCCGTGTCAGTCATCAGCGTCACCGAGATATTGGCTGGTAGCCGGGATGAGCATCACCTGACGGCAGCGCAATCAGTTTTAGGCCTCGTGCAGGTTCTGCCCATTGACCGGGACATAGCTGAGAAAGCCGCGACCCTCATCAAACAATACCCGCCTGTTTTTGGGACACGGATTTCTCGCGGCGTTGCTGACGCCTATATCGCTGCTACTGCGTGGAGCAAGAATCTGCCCTTATATACACTCAATACACGGGACTTCGCCAAAATCTCCATTGCGCAAATTAAAGTTCACGCCATTGATCAGAATGCTCCTCAATGGGCATAATCGCTAATCAGCGTGAGCGAAGAATTTTCCCCTCATCTCGGGTGTTTCCTCAATTGCCTTTCGCATGGCCTCCGCCGGGATCGCCAGCAGTCTCGTATTCAGCGCCGCGGCCTTGGCCGTGACCTGGTGAGGCTGGCCTAAAGCCACCGCCTGACCGTTCAGCGCCGCGCCTTCTTTGAGTTCCGCGGTCTGCGGGTGGCTGCCGTCGGGATTGTAAGTCAGGCTGACGGCGCCCTCCTTGACCACGTAGAGTCTCGTCGGCTCGCTGCCCTCGGCAAAGATCACCTGGTTTTTCTTGAAGCGCACTTCCTCGGTCACCGCCGCTAGGCGGCGCAGCGTCGGGAAGGGCAGGGCGCCGAAGAGGGGGTTGTTCAGCAGCAGGCGTTGAGCGCGCTCCAGGGTCGCCTTGTCGAGCATCTTTTGCAGGTGCGGGAAGGCGTCGTTCATGTGCGGGAAGTGCATGGCCGCCGCGAACTGTTTTTCGAAATCCGGCTCGACGGTCAACTCGACGTATTCGATCTGGCGGGCGACCTCGTCGGCCTCGGCGCGCTTGTCTACGTTGAGCAGCGCCATGCGCGCGCCGTCACCCGCGGCGTTGCCCACGGCGAAGACGTGGCGCAGCTCGCAATCGGGATACAGGCCCATGGCCATCGCCTTCACCTTGTCAATGAAGCTGCCGAAAGCCCCCGCCAGCACCACCTTGTCCACCTTCGTCACGCCCAGCCGCCGCATCATGATCTTGGCGGCGGAATACATGGCCGATTTGGCTAACTGCAGAGCGCGCATGTCGTTGACGTTGAAGGTGATGTCGCGCCCGAGCGCGGTCTGGTGCGCCCAGGCCAGCACGAACTCCATCCCGCCCGGCCCCTCGCGCAGGCGCGGCGAGTGGGTCTCTTTGGAGAAGCGCCCGGTGGCGTCCACCACCCCGGCGCGGTACATCTCCCAGCCGAGATCAATCATCGCCGAACCGCACAGGCCGCGGGCCTGGATCTCCTCGGAGCGCAGCTCGTTCGACCATTTCTCCTGGCCGATGACTTTGAAGCGCACCTCCCACGTCAGCGGGTCAATGTCCACCTTCTCAATCGCGCCGGCCGCGGCCCGCATCCCGTAGGTGATCTGCGCGCCCTCGAAGGCCGGTCCCGTCGGCACCGAGGCCGAGATGAGCTTGTGCCGGTTGCCGAGCACCATCTCGCCGTTCGTGCCGATGTCAATCACCAGCATCATGTCGTCCTGCTTGTACGGCTCCTCGGCGATCACGCAGGCCACGTTGTCCGCGCCGACGAACCCGGCCTCGTTGGGCAAAACGTGCACGTTGCCCGACGGCAGTATCTTCAGCCCGAAATCGCGCGCCTTCATGTCCACCGAATGGTGGATGGCAGGGACGAAAGGCGAGACGCCGACGTATTTGGGAAAGATGTTGAGGAAGATGTGATCCATGCAGGTGTTGCCCACCAGCACGGCCTCGCAGATGTCTTCCGGTCGGTAGCCGGCGGCCTCGCAAACTTGCTGGACGATGCTGTTCAGCCCCTCGAGGATGGCGGTGTGCATCTTCTCCAGCCCGTCCGGCTTGGTCATCGCGTAGGTGATGCGGGCCATCACGTCGTCGCCGTAGGACGTCTGCGGGTTCATCAGCGAGTGGTGGGCCAGCACTTTGCCGGAGTCGAGGTCGCACAGGAAACCGGCCACCGTCGTCGTACCCACGTCCACCGCCAGACCCAGCGCATACTCGGCGAACCCCGGAACGACGCGGATGACCTCGCGCCCGCGCCAAACGAAGACCGTCACCTTCCACTCGCCCGCGCGCACGCTCTTCTGCAGTTCGGTCAGCACGCGGTAGTCAAGGCTCAAGCCCTCCAGCCCGTGCTCCGCCCGGAGGGCGTTTTGCAGCCGTTCCCAGTCGCCCACCGGGTCGTGGAGCGTGGCGGCCTTCATCTCCACGAAGTATCGGCGGATGGCGGGCTTGATCTCGATATTCAGCTCGCGCGCCGACTTGCGGATGAGCTGTTTGACCGCCCGGCTCTCTTCGGGGACAAAGACGACGACCGGGCCGTGAATCTCGGCTACGCAGCTCTGGCGGAGATTGGGATCGGTGAGGCCTTTCGAGTGGAAGAAGGACTTCTCTTTCTCGTACACCGGGTTGAGGTGGCTCATGTTCGACTCGACGCCGAAGCGCTCGAAGAAGCCCGCCTCGATGCGGACGCGGCACTTGGAGCACATCAGCCGCCCGCCGCACGGCGTTTCGATCTCGACGCCCAGGCTGCGCGCCGCGTCGAGGATCGTCGTCCCCTCCTCCACCTGTCCCCGGCTGCCGGAGGGCTGGAATATAACTAAGTGCTTGGGTTTCTCGTCGGACATATTGGACGTAAAGCGCAAAACGTAAAACGTAAGAAACTTACGTTTTACGCATTACGTTTTACTCTTTCGGCGTTAGCGTATACAGGTTCAGCCCCGTGGCCGAGGCGGCGATGTCCACCGCAGCGGCCAGTTCGACGTCGGTCGCCCCGGCCTTCTTCGCCGAGAAATAAAAGTACGACACCGCGCCCTGGTTGCCCAGGACCAGCGCGGCGATCAGGGACATTAGATTGGTCGTCTTCAGGTCGAAAGGCGACTTCTGAAAGACCTCGTTGCTCCACTCGTAAAACTTGTTTTTCATCTCCAGCGCGTCGGCCATACAGGCTCCTTGTTTTAGGACACGGATTTTCATGGAAGAACACGGATTGTTGTTTTGATCCGTGTTTATCCGTGCGCTTCGCGGTCCGTGTCCTGTTTAAAAATGATCGTCACATCTTTCGGCAGGGCGACGCCGACCTCGACCTCGATGGCTTTGAGAATCGCGGTTGGAATGGGGCAGGCGGTGTGGCGGATGTGCTTCGCCGCCGACTGGTAAACGGCGCTCTCGGTCATGCGCTTGAAGACCGCGTGCCCCTTGCCCTTCCACTGGAGGCGCGTCAGGTCCGGGTTCATGTCGGTGATTTGCTCGCACGCGCTATAGATGACGACCTGCACGTGCGCGTCGTCTACTTTAGACACCTCGATGGTGGCCGAGTGACCGCACACCCCGGCAAAGACTTCGATGCGCGTCATATCCCGCCCGCGCTCCCGTACACAGAGATGTGCTTGCCGCTGTCGGCGGCAAAGGCGGCGCGCGTCCAACTTCCCCACCGCTCCCGCAAGCGCAGTCCCGCCAGCCGGGCCATTAAGTCAAGTTCGGACGGCCAGGCATAGCGCAACTTCGCCGGGTAAAGACGGACGCCTTGTTCGGTGAGGACGATATGTTGACTGGTCAATTGTTGAGCAATCGGGTCGTGGAGGGTCGCGTCGAGCCGGACTTCCTCGTTGTTTATGCTGACTGTGCGCGTTGCCTGCCGGCCGCTGAACCGGGTCAGATCCGGCACAAAGGCTTCAATCACGAAAACTCCGTCCGGGCTGAGATGGCCGGCGACATTTTCAAAGCACCGGATTTGCTCTTCTTGCGTCAAGAGCGCATAAAAGGTGTTGAACAACACGTAAATCAAAGTGAACTGGCCCTCGACCGCGACATCCACAAAATTCCCAATTGTGACGGGGAGGTCTGCGCCGTCCGGTTTAGCGCGGAGTCGGGCCAGCATCGCCGGCGAGGCGTCAATCCCGTGCACCGGGATACCCTTTTGTTGCAGCGGTAACGCGATGCGCCCGGTCCCGATGCCGAGTTCAAGCGCGCGCCCGCCCCGAGCCAATTCGCCAAGAGTATCCACCGCCGCTTCGTCGTAGGCGTGATACCACTCGTCGTAAATATCGGCGATGCGTTCTCCGTAAGTGTCGGCCTTGTAAGCGTCCATGTCTAGCCCTTCCATTGCATCCGGGCGAAGACTACTGCCCGTGTCGTCAGACCTCCTCACAGGGAAGAAACTCGAGACTGCCCTTGACCGGGATCGGGCGGGCGAGAATATCCAGCACCGGGCAATGGCTTTCTACCATCTCAGCCAGGGCGCGCAGCCGGGCTTCAGGCTCCGGACTCTTCAGCCGCGTGCGGTATTCCACGCGCGTCAAGCCGGGCGCCGGATGAGGGTCCACGTCAAACATGCCGCGCAAGTCCATGAAGCCTTTCACCGACACTTCGACCTCGTCAAGTTGTACGCCCATCAACTCGGCGCAGATCGAATACATAATCTCCTGGCAGGCGCCGAGCGCGGCCAGGGTGAGTTCCACCGGGTTAGGCCCTGAATCGCTCCCACCCGCCACTGGCGGTTCGTCCATGACGAGGGGCGGGAATTTGCGTATCTGCGCTTCGCACTGCAGGATCTCAACTCGTCGGGTTTCGGCGCGGAAGACGGCGAGTTTTCCAGGCGGGTCCGCGCGCAGCTGCTCTATCCGTCGTTGGAGTGCAATCGCAAAAGCGGCCGTCGCCCTCTGGCGGTGCCACAGGCTCAGCATCCGTGCGAGGCGACCCGTGAGCGCTACATCCGGCTGGTCTCCCAGCGCAGGGGGATGATCGGCGCCGCCAAGTTGAGGTTGGGAATTCATAGCCCTGTATGCCTTCAACGATACTGGAGTTTGGCAGCCAATGACGTGAGGGGGGCAGTGGCGACTGCCCCCACTCAATTACATTTGGATCGTCAGGTGCTTCGTGACTTGGAGCGGCTGTTCTAGAATGCATCCGACAGGTGAAGTGTTGAGGACCAGGTCGTGTAACTCCTGCAGCTGCTCGGCGGTTGCTTTCGGCGCCTTCAGCGTGACCTCGACTTCGATCTGTTTGTAACCCGGTGGGACGTCCTGGGACAGTCCGAGAAATCCGCGCAGATCGATGTTGCCCTTCAACTTGATGTCTACGCCCTCCAACTCGATCCCACGCCGGGCGGCGTTCATCACATAACCGGTCGTGAGGCAGCAGCCATACGCGCCCAGGACCACCTCCACCATGTTCGGCGCAGTGTCAGAGCCGCCCAGGACGGTCGGCTCATCCATCGGAATGGTGAACTGACGGCCATAACTCACAATGGAGGCTTCGCTCTTGAATCCGCCTTTCCATTCAGTGCGCGCTTCCCAGACCGTTTCACCCCTTTCCGGCTTTTCCTCAATCGCCCCAATGAGTCCCTGCAGTTGTTCCAGGTTAAAACCGAGATTGACAGTGGCCATGATGCATCTCCTAGTTTCTGAATTGATGCGCTCTGCGAGGGGTGAGGTTGCTCAAAGGCCTCTTGTAATCACATCCATCGAGCGATCTCCTTTCTGCCTCGTGCGGTGGCGCGGAAGCCCTTTTCATTGGTTGGCGGCTTCCATCATCGCCTGCACGTTGCCCAGCGGGGTGGTCGGCGTCATCTCGCAGCCGGTGGTCAGGATGAACCCGTCCGGCCCGGCGGCGTCCCGGCAGCGTTTGGCCGCCGCCAGCACGTCGTCAATCCCGCCCTGGTCCATCACGTGCACCGGGTCAATGTTGCCCGCCAGGCACACGCGCCCCCGGCAGACCTGTTTCGCCATCGCCAGGTCCACCTTCTGGTCGAGGCTCAGGCAGACCGCGCCGCTGTCAATCATCAAATCCCACTTATCCGCCGTGTTGCCGCAGATGTGCAGCCAGGTGTCCACGTGGTACGACTTTCTCGCCCACTCGACGAAGTCCATCAACGGCGGCAGGCAGAACTTCGCAAACGCCTTGCGCGAGATCATGTCCGACGAGGCCGAGTGGTCGGCCAGGCTGATCAGGCCGACGACGCGCCGCTCCAGGAGCGGCTGGTAGTATTGCTTGAGCGCGCGCACCGCGAACCGAGTCATCTGGTGCACGGTCTCGGGAGCCGTGATCGTCGCGCGCAGGAAGCCGTCGAGGCCGTACATCTGCCCGGCGGTGGTGAACGGCCCCCACTGGGTGACGGCGACGATGGCCGAGTCGCCCAGCGCTTCGCGCACGCGCCGCGCCGTCTCGCGGATCGTGTAAACCGCCGGGTCACGGTCGAGCTCGTCGAGGTCGAGGCGCTCCACTTCGTCCACACTGTCCATGACGACCGGGGCAATCACTTCGGGCGCGCCGAGGCGCGGATAACGGATGCGCCCGCCGAGCGCGCCGACGAGCAGGTTGTTGAAGCCGGAGCCGACGAAGACGATCGGGCTGGGGATTTTCTGCTGGGTTGCCAGCGCCGTCTCTGTCATCAGGTCGGGATCGGTCGCCACTTCGCGCATCGAGCGCCCCGCCTGGCTGACGCTCCACTGCCCTGCGCCGAAGAGCGTGACCGGCGTCCGGGCGGGCGCGCCGAGGTGGAAGGCCTCACGGATAGCGGCCGGCGAAGGCATCGTCATCTTGGCTTACGCAATACGTGATACGCAATACGCTTTGGCGGATATTCCGTATTGCGTATTTCGTATTGCGTAACTCATATTTCGTTACTCCGACGCCTTCTCCCGCCGCGCCAGTTTCGCCAGGCGTTGGGGCGGGTACGCCGCTATGATTTCGTCCACGACCGCCTGCGCGACTGCCTCGGCTGTGCCGGGCCGCTCCTCAGGGGCGCTCCAGACGAAACCGGCCTGATACTGGTTGGCCTCGGTCTGCCCCTCGGCCATCGCCGCCGCGTCCACCGCCGCGCCAAAGCCGGGCGGCAGATGCCTGGTCACGCGGCCCTTTTCGTCGCGGGCGCGCACGCCGTAGGGGATGTCTTTCCAATAGTAGATTTGAACAGTCGCCATAGCGATCATCCGTCAGATGGATTCACTCACCGATCGCTGCACCACGGGGTAGGCGGTGATGTTCCACACGTCGCCAAAGAACTCCACCAGCCCGTGGATCACAGCCGGGTCGTCGGCCTGCATCACCCAGATTGTTTTCTTGGGCGAAGCGCCCACGACTTCGTAGCGCGCGATGGTCTGGCATTGGCTGGCGTAGGCGCTGCGCTTTTCCCACTCGACAAACGCCTGCCGGTTGGCCCTGATTTGTTCGAGCGTGGCCGTCAGTCTGGCCTCGCCGATGACGACAAAGATCATGTGGCTGAGAGCAGATGGCTTAGGCTGATGGCAGACGGCGAGTGGTGGAGCGCCTGGCTATCTGCCATCGGCTATCGGCCATTCGCCGCTAAAGGCCGCCGATGCCTTCCTTACTGGCACGCAGGAGGCGCGCTAATAGGCCCTCCGGGCCATTGCTGCCGAACGATTGTTCGAGTTCAGGCAGGAGGCCCTCAATCAGTCGCTCCAGGCGGACGTTTTCGGCCTCCTGCTGGCGGCGGCGGGCGGTTAACAGGGCCTGGAGGGCCATCGCGGGCGGGCAAGCTGTATAGCGCACGGGCCGTCCCTCCCGGACGAGGATCATTTCTTTATTCCGCAGGCTTTCAAGGACATCGTAGATGCGTTGGCGGGGCACACTGGCGCGGTCGGCCACCTCCACGGCGGTGGATTCGTCGTGGCCGAGTAGGGCGAGGTAGGCGCAGGCTTCGTACTTGCTGAAGCCAACCTCTATCAGGCGTTGGGGATTGAGCGTAGAGTCCACGATTGAGGTCTCCTGTCACCCTCAATGCGGAAAATCACCACTTGTCTGTGGTGTACAGTAGCATAAAAAAGAGACCCGTGTCAAGACCCAATTTACCACATATAGTTTCCTACGTAGAGCGGTTCACGTTCAAAGGCAGGCCGGCCCTGTTTTCCGCGCTCCGAGATAAACAGGCTCATTATCCTGCCGCCAGTAGTCGGGGACTCTCGCAGCCCGTGCCTCACCTGTATAGCCTCCGACTGTATCCAACCGCTGGCCCGGTAGAAATCGTACAGGTGCGGCTGGCAGCGCAGGAGCGCCAGGTCGCCATCGCTGTCCAGGATGTGGCGGGTGGCGGCCTTGACCACCTGCTGCCCGTAGCCGCGCCGCTGGAACTCCGGGTAAGTCAAGACAGCGCTCAGGCCGTATACCTTGTAAGTCTCGCCCAGGTGGTCGAGATAGCGCCAACTCACGAGCGCGTGGCTGATGAGGACCTCTTGTTCCACCAGCGCAAAACTGAGCGGGTGGATCTCCCGGTCTATGAAATCCCACCCGACGGGTCTGCTCTGAAAGACCTGCCAGGCGTGGATGCGCATGAAAGACGTGACCTGGCACTTGAGGCCGGGCGGCAGCTCAAGGCTGGGTATGACAAGTAGCTGCGTCAAATCTGCGCCAGATCCAGCATGGCCCGGATGTTGTCTAGCGGGATCGTCGGCGGCAGGTCGCACCCGCTGGTCAGGACGAAGCCGCCCCCGGCGCTGGCGGCGTCAATGCAGGCCTGACCCGCCGTGCGCACGTCGTCCGACCCTTTTTGGTTGAGGATGGAGACCGGGTCAATATTCCCGGCCAGCGCGATCTTGCCGCCGATTTTCTCTTTCGCGACGGCGAGGTTCACTTTGTAATCCAGGCTGAAGCAGCTGGCGCCTGTCTCGGCAATGGACTCCAGCTTGTCGGTGGTGTTGCCGCAGATGTGCAGCCAGGTGTACACCCCGTGCTCCTTCGCCCAGGCGACGAGCGGCTGGAGATACGGCAGGGAAAAAGCGCGGAATACACGGTCGGAGATCAGGTCGCCGGAGCCAGTGGGGTCGGCGATGGAAATCATCGGGATGACCTTCTCTTCGACCAGCGGCTTATAAAACTGCTTGACCAGTTTGGCCGCGAAGCCGAGTATCTTGTGGACTTCGTCCTTCTTCTTCAGCGTCGCCTTCATCATCGGCTCGACGCCGTACATCTGCCCGGCCAGGGTGAACGGCCCCCAGGCGGTCACGGTCACAATCACCTCGTCTCCGATGGCCTGGGCGACGAGCCGCGCCGCCTCGCGGATGTTCTGGATCACCGGGTCGTTCTCAATGAGGGTCACGTCGGCGTTGACGATTTCGTCCGCCGTCTCTTTGACCAGCGGCGCTTCCAGGTCCGGCGCGCCGAGCGGGCGCTCTTTGACCTTGCCGCCCACCGCCGCCGCCAGGTAGTTGTTATAGCCTGATCCGACGTACACGATGGGGCTGCGCAGTTCTTCGTTGGTCTTGATGATCAAATCCGCATAGGCCCGCGGGTCCGCGATCATCTCGCCAAACTGCTTCTGCCAGCGGCGGATGGTCCACACCCCGCCGCCGAACACCGTGGCCGGGACTTTGCCCGCCGACTTGAGCTCAAACGCTTCGAAAATCGCTTCTTTGGGTGTCATGATTTTTTCCTCCAGCACTTCGCGGCCGGATCCACCTGCGGCTTTTGGGTCAACGGATTGAACGGATTTCACGGATTATCTGATGTTCAATCCGCTCAATCCGTTGACCAAAGGCAATCGCGGGGCGTTCTTTGCGGCTACGTCTGTTCGTCGCCCGTCGGCCCGTCGCCTTCCAACTGACGAAATTTGCGAAAGGCCACCGCGAGCGTCGAGGATTCGGCCACCGCGCCCGCGATGAGCAACACGTCGAAGATTTCTTCGAGTGAGGCGCCCTTGCGGCGAGCGGCGCGTATGTGGGCCTCCAGGCAGTGTTCACACATCAGCGCCGCCGCCGCCGACACCGCCGCCAGTTCGGCGGTCTTGGGGTCAATGGCTTTGGGCGCGTCGTATAGCCGCGTCCCCTGCATCACGTGCGGGACAAACGCCTCCGGGCGGCGGCGCAGAACCCGGAGCAATAGCCCCACCTGCCCGTCGCGCTCACGGAGCAGATCAAGTAACTTATCGGCCGCGGCGTCTGCATCCTCGATCAGCGACTCGACTGCCTGCAGCAATGACTGGCGATCCACAATTTAAGCCTTCGAGTCGCCGGACGGGCGCCTTCGGGGCCGCGTAAAAATAACTTCCCAGCCTCAGAGAGCGTTTTGAAAATGCTCGCGGCCCGCGTCCCTCGCGAAGCACCCCTTTGGGGCGCGGGCCCTTCGGCCAACCGCGAGGACGCGGTTGGGGAGCATTTATTAAACAGCCTCTCAGACCCTCAGGGTCTCGGCGGAACTTATTCTTGGACGAGTCCTGAGGCCGGCGCCCGTCCGGCGCCAGCACGGTTCAGTAAGTGCCGTGATCGAACTGTGAAGCGGGGAGGTATTCCCACTTCTCGCCCTTGCGATGCTTGGCGGCGATGTCCAGCACCTTCACCGCATACTCAAAGGCGTAGGGAATGCCCGGGCCGCCCGGCACAAATCCGGCCGCCACCGTGCCAACCACGATGGATTCGAATATCTCCTCGTCGCTTGCGCCGGCCTCAATCGCCGGAACAACGTGGATCAGGCAACGCGGCGACATGTAAGCAACGCCGATGGCCACGAACATCAATTCTTTGAGTCTCTTCGGGATCGCGCCATCTGCGAATATGGTCTGGTAAAAGTTGGCGAAGGCCATTCCGTGATCGGGCACGACGGTGTTCAGGATCTGGTACATGCGCGGCACGAACTTCATGTTGGTCTTCATGAACTCATTGACTTCCTGAGTGGTAGCCATGGTGTCTCCTTTTGCCTTTCGGCTGGTTGCGAGTTGGTTGACGGATGGTCGTTCGTTCTCGTATTACTCTGCAACATCGACGCGGTCGGCGAAGATGTTGTGGGACAAGTTTGAAACTTGTCCTACGGTGGGTTGCGGCTTGGCCGCGCTACGAAGAAAAGGTCGTGAATCGCTCGCCGGGGGACTCCTTTCTGCCCTCCCGGTTGGAGGGCGGTTGCTCATCCCGATTGCCTCGGCCCAGACCCTAAGGGTCTCTGAGACCCTTAGGGTCGTTTTGTTCAGATGGCAGTTGTACTGCCATCCGAAGCCGCCGCAGTGCAACTACGGCGGGAACTGCGAAAAACAGGCTAAGGGTCTCTAAGACCCTTAGGGTCCGAGGTTTCCTACGTGGACATCATCACGGTGTCGTGGATGCTGCCCTCGATGAACAGGTCGACGCCTTGCCGGACGATGCCCCAGTAAGCCTGGTCGGCCAGCAGTTGGGCGTTCAGGGCCTCGAAAGCGGCGAGGTCTTTAAAATCGACGTCCCAGAAGACGCGGTTCACCTCGCCAAACAACTCGGCATACACTTGAATCGTAACGCCGTATTTAGCATTCAGATGCCCGGCGACCTCTTTGGCGAACTGGACCGCCTCCATAATCTTGCCGCCTCTGGCTCGTGCGACTCGTTGCAATCTGACCATGGTGATCATCCTCCTTCCCTGGTCAATCTAGGGTCTAACCCTGCGCGCGGCGAGATAGACGGGATGAGTATTTCTGGACTTTCACCTCCTTTCCCAGGCGCGCTCGTCCGCGCGGACGCGGACGGGGAGCAGTCGAAATACGCCGGCTGAAAACGCCGGCTCGCCTCGGCTTCACATCGGAACAAAGAACCAGCCGCGCTTCTGGGCGATGGGCGTGTAGATCAGCCAGACGATGAACAGCGCGGCGAACACTAAGTTGACCGGGTCGAAGGCGCGGACGTACAGGTAATAGGCGAGCGCGAGCAGGATGCCCACGCGGGGCGCGTACGCCATCCAGCGGGGCGGCTTGCCGTTGGCGACCTGTATCTCGCCCGCGTAATCGTCGTAACCGGACGGCAGGGGGTCGGGAGATGAGTTCTCGCACATGGGGCTATTCAAGACAATTTGCGGCGTAGAAGAAGTCGAAAACCTGTTCCTCCTATAGTCTGACGCAAAAATGCTTTTCGGTCAACTGGATTATACAGAGTTTGTTTGCCGTTTTCCAGGAACGTACGGGATCAGGCCCTTCTGGTAGGCCAGTTCCTGCACCTCGCGGGGCAGGCTGCGCGCGTCCACGATCAGGCCGTTGACTTGAATCAGCCACGCCATTGGGTTTCGATCTATCTGGCTGGGCAGACACCAACGCGGGTCGAATTGGATCATGTCAAACATATCGCGGATGAGTTTGGCCTTGTTCGCGCCGCCGCTTTTGCTCACCCCAAAGGCTGCGCAGAGTTCGTCCGCGCGCATGTGCGGCGTCTGCGACCTGTCGAACAGGAAGTTGACTGTGCCCAGCGCATAGACGATGGCGCAGGCCCAGCTTTCCGGCTTGCCGCGCGCGATGGGCGAGGGGCGTTTGCGCGCCAGCGCCGCCGCCAGTTCGCGGCACAGCGTGGCGTATTCGTCGTTGAGGCGCTGCCGGCAGAAAGTATCCGTCAGGGCCACGATGGCCGCATAAGCGGGCTGCATGGCGTTAGGGACAGTTTCAGAGCGTGGGGGAGGCATCGGGTTTCCTTTCGGACCACTTCTTCAATCTGGCGCACGCACTTGAAGGCCACCTGGCCGCGTCCCCCGCGCGAGACTGTGCCCCACGTCCGCTGGAAAGACCTGTTGGGTGGCGCTTCT
>DAOTXG010000493.1:0-2591 GCA_034435515.1 Anaerolineales bacterium | reverse complement strand
CGCGTTCATCACGTCTTTCCCCAGCCACAACACGGGGTAGAACCAGCGCAGTTCGAGCGCGACCACCAGCCGTTCGCCCACGAGGACGAGCGCGAGCACGAGCGGCAGCAGGACGTACAGCCGCTCGCGGCGCACCCGCCCCAGCAGCGCGGTGACGGCCATGAGGTTGATAAACGTGACCGCGCCGAGGGCCACGTACATGTAGGGGAGAAATTCGGTGCCGAAGCGGGCGAAGAAGAGCGCGTCAATGCTCACGCTGCCGATGCTGCTCCCCGCCGAGGTGCAAAGCATCAGGCCGATGACCAGCGCAACCATCCGGCTTTCGCCGGGCTGCACTTTGAGCGCCGTTTGAAGACGATACATTTCCGGTTAAGTGGGCTGCCTGGCCTTTAGCCTCGTTCAATCCCACCAGAAGATCAGCGCATCTTCCTCGGTATACCGCTCCAACTCCAGACCCTGCCTTTCCTCCAATTTGATCAATTCGTCAATCTTCTTCTGCTCCTCGGCCAGAGAAGTTTCGTTGAACTGAGCGGCTTGCTCGGCCCAGCGGTCACGCAGATATTTGACGAGATCCCCGTACAGCGCGGCTTCGGCAATAGACATACTGGCCTCCTTACTAAATTGGCTAATTATAGCCCCTCCGCCTGATTGCGCTTGGTTGCGGCGTGTCCGGCGAGTGAATTCGCGGCAACGAAAGGCACAAAGCCCGCGCCGGCGGACTTGGTGTAGTTCGTTGCCGCGATTTTCCCAAAGGGACGCCTGTGGTGCAATCGCCGGGGGCCAAGAGTTATGGCCCAACCGCCGCCAGCTTGCGTCGGGCTATGAGGGTGTAGGGGCTGTCAGGATAATCGCGCCAGAGTTGCCAGTAGGTCTTCACCGCGTTGTGCTCGTCGCCGGAAAGTTCGTAGGCGAGGCCGAGGAGGTAGAGGAGGTAGAGTTTGATACGAGGAGGTTCCTCAAAGGATGAATGATACGGTTCGATAATAGGATCATCCAGCAGATTTAGTAACCTTTGCAGACCTTGACTGACATCGCCTGTTTGGAAGAGCAATTTCTCAATATGAGCAATTTCTTGATCTTGAGGAGTCATCTCAGGCAAGTAGTTCTTCGCGTTTCCTATCCAAGGCCATGGAGTTGCCCATTCTGGCTCACAGACAAATTGGGGGCCATATTTCCATGAGTAGTCTACAAAGCCTATCTTGTTCTTTGCAAATTCCAGGTCATAGGTTAAGCCACCAGGGGGTGTGCCTGCAAATCTCTCGTCAATGATTTCCTGTACGGCTTGGCAGGCCGCATCAGTTCCTTTGGATGGATAAGTTGCCAAATATACCCGCGCCATTTGAGACGCCGCATCAAACTCGGGATTAGCAGGATGATCACGTACTCGTTGCAATTCGGCCCTTGCCAGTTCATTTTGTCCACGCCGGGCATACCAGACGCCGAGTTTGAAACGGAAGAAATCTTGGGCGGCTGGGCCATATTGTTCATCAATATCTTTGGACCAGTTCTGGAGCGCTGTTGCAAGCAAGGCGATGGTTTCATCACTTAAGCCTCCTGCCCAATTTGCCCAACCGACTGCGCATTTGAGCGAACCCGAATAACCAAATGGGACTACGCCCTCGCTAAAGCGTTGATATGACTGGCCTGCCCAGATGTGACTGATCCAGCGCTCATAAGGGGGGCATTCTGACCCTGCGTGATTGTAGATACGCCAAAAGGCAATAATGGGCTGTGCACCTGAAGCATCGGCTGGACCGAATTCCCATGGTTTTTCACAGTCGCCATAGTCGTAGCCTATCCTAACTTCAGTTATATCCTTTGCCAAATCCACAAAAGCGCCGTTGAGAGAATCTCCTCGCCACCCGTACAAGTAGATTAAACTCACACAGCCGCTGTTGCCTATTCCAAACGAAGTCTCAATAACTTGTACTTCACTTCGTTGGTTGCCGTTGCGATCAACAACAGTCATTTCTGGTTGGGGGATGTAAAAAGTATCTTGCCATCTGCCTCGCAAGGACAGGACATGGTAATGACCGGAGCGGGTACCAGTTATAACAAAAAGTGAGTAATACGAGATGCTGCGATCGTCGGTCTCGATTATGAGTGCGATAGCAGGTTGATTATTATCAAGCAACTTGCTGCTTGTTTCAATTTTGGCGATCCTGAATTTCCTCTGCCTCAGCCACGCGTCCAAGTTGCCAGGATGGACTTCACCTGCATTGAGGGCATTTTCCAGGAGTGACCGAAAGTCTTCAGTCCCAAATGAAATTGGAGACTTGGGTGTGACAGCTTTTCGATAGGCCGTACGCCACTTTACATCTAAAAATCTTTCCGAATTTGGGAAACGCTTTAGGAACTCATGCTGAATCGTGACGAGATATGCGCCGAAGTCATTAGCGTAATAGTTGGATTCCCACTGCTGGCCTATTTCCTGCCAGGCCAGTATCCCCTCTGCCTCTGATAGTGCTTTCATCGCCTCCTCCTCCGTCCACTCCCTCAGCCGATACCCCTCCGGCCCCGCGGCGGGCGTGGCGGGCGCAAGCGTGGGGACAAAGGTCAGCGTGGGAGGCAGGCGAGTCGCCGTCGGGCGA
>DAOTXG010000492.1:0-5115 GCA_034435515.1 Anaerolineales bacterium | reverse complement strand
GTGGGTGTATGAGTTGGGGTAGCCGTCGGCGTGGGCGTTTCGGTCGGCGTGGCCGTATGGGTGGGCGTTGAGGTAGGTGTGTCGGTCGGCGTGGGTGTATGAGTTGGGGTAGCCGTCGGCGCGGGCGTGGAAGTCGGGGTGCGAGTTGCCGTCGGGGTCGCAGTGGCCGCTTGCCAACTGGCTGTCCACGTGCCGGATTGGGTCAGATAATAGAAGCAGATGTAGGGCGGGTAGGGAAGACTGATGATGACTTGATAGTTAGTGAAGGCATAGGTCCCGCTGGCGGTCGTTGTCGAATCGAACTGGCCAGTAAAGGGGAAACTGCTGGTGTAGCCGAACTGGTTGTTCGTGATACTGCCAGGGCCGGAAACGGTGATCTCCAGCGTGCCACTGCTGACGCCACAGCTTGGCGCGGAGAAGTCGGTCTTGAGCTTGAAGTTGCTCCACTGGGTGCTGTCTCCCGACACGTCGAACGACATTGGGTAGCCGCGACTGGTGGTGCCAGCCCAATGCCCCGGAACTGGGGTTGGGGCAGGGGTCATCGTCGGGGTCGGCGTGCTCGTCGGCGTAGGGGTGCTCGTTGATGTGGCAGTGGGAGTCCGTGTCGGCGTATGGGTGGGCGTAGGAGTGCTGGTTAGCGTGGCAGTGGCTGTGCTTGTAGTCGTCGGGGTGGCGGTAGGAGTCGGGGTCGGCGTGAGCGGGGAGGAGTTTTTGAGCACCAGCGGTAAATACAGCGGCGTCCCTGACACGCCTTGCGCTTCCGCATCGTTTACAAACGACAGTGCGCTTTGCAGTGACAGTAAGAGGGCGAGCGTTAGGCCAATCAGGACAATGGCCTTTGCTTGAGCGCGCTTTGTATTCATCTGCTATCTCCGCCTAGTTGACTTGTCGAATTTCTACTAAGCCGACCTCTTATCGAGCTTTCGCGTGTCACACGCAAAAACCGCCCTCCCTGCCGGATTCAGAAAGTGCGGTTAGGTTGGGCTGGTGAATATACCTCTTTCACTTGCAATGGACTGACAACGCGCCTCTGATTATATACCTGGTCCGGTGTCTATGGATAGTGTCATCCGTCCGATGAACGTCACTTCGATTTTGAACCTTATTCATCGGAAATGAAGCCGGGGCTTGTTTGGTATAATTCTCTTTCGCCAACCCCAGTAGTTCACTTGTTCGAGGTCGAAATGCCCAGAGATTCCATCGTCGTCGTCGGCGCGCGCGAGCACAATCTGAAGAACATCACCGTCGAGATTCCACGCGATAAGATGGTCGTCATCACCGGCCTGTCGGGGAGCGGCAAGTCGTCGCTGGCGTTCGACACTATCTTCGCCGAGGGCCAGCGCCGCTACGTGGAGTCCCTCTCGGCCTACGCGCGGCAGTTCCTGGGCCAGCTCGAAAAGCCGGACGTGGACCACATTGACGGCCTCAGCCCGGCGGTGAGCATTGACCAGAAGGGCGTCAGCCGCAACCCGCGCTCGACCGTCGGCACCGTCACCGAAATCTACGACTATTTGCGCCTGCTGTTCGCCCGCGTGGGCATCCCGCACTGCCCCATCTGCGGGCGCGAGGTCAAGTCGCAATCGGCGGAAGAGATCGTGGACGCGGTCGAGGCCTACCCCGACGGAATGGCGCAAGAGAGCGCCAAGATTCTCGTCCTGGCCCCGGTGATCAAAGACCGGAAGGGCCACCACCAGCCGGTGTTCGAGGACTTAAGGAAGAGCGGCTTCGCGCGGGCGCGGGTGGATGGCCGGATTCTCGACCTGTCGGAGGAGATTGAACTCGACCGGTACAAGCAGCACTCCATCGAGGCCGTCGTAGACCGGCTGGTCATCAGAAATCCCAAATCCTCGCAGATCCCCGAAGCGGAGCGAAGGGGACAAACTCCAAATTCCAAAGAAGAAAATCAGCAATCGGCAATCAGCAATCAGCAATCCGAGGAGGCTCAAGAGTTCCGCTCGCGCCTCACCGACTCCATTGAAACCGCATTACGGCTCGGCGGCGGGACGATCATCATCTCCGACGCGACGACGGGCAAAGACCATCTATATTCGGAGAACTTCGCCTGCCCGGTGGACGGCATCAGCCTGCCGGAGATCGAGCCGCGCACGTTCTCGTTCAACACGCCGCACGGCGCGTGCCAGGGCTGCCAGGGCCTGGGGGTCAAGCTGGAGATTGACCCCGACCTGATACTCCCCAACAAAGACTTGAGCATCGAGGACGGCGCGATTGCGGCGATGGAGTGGCGCAACTCGCTGGAGAGCGGTGGCTATTACTGGCAGATGCTCGAAGCCGCCGCGCAACACTACGATATCCCGCTCGACCAGCCGGTGAGCGCGCTGACCGCCGAGCAGATCAACGTGATCCTCTACGGCTCCAACGGCGAGAAGATCCGGGTCCATTACGAAACGCGCGACGGGCGGCGCGCCGCGTGGGAGACCGCCTACGAGGGCGTCATTCCTAACCTGCGGCGGCGGTACGACGAGTCCACGTCCGATTACGTACGCGAGAAGATTTCGGACTACATGGCCGAGCGCCCATGCGACACTTGCAAAGGCAAACGCCTGCGCCCGGAGGCCCTGGCGGTGACGGTCGCGGACAAGAACATCATCGAGGTCACGCGCTGGCCGGTGCTGAGGACCCTGGAATGGTCCAAGGGCCTCAAACCCCTGCTCACCCCGCGCCAGCAGAAGATCGCCCAGCAGATTCTCAAGGAGATCAACGCGCGCCTGCAATTTTTGGTCGACGTGGGCCTGGACTACCTCACGCTCGCCCGGACGGCGGCGACGTTGAGCGGCGGCGAGGCCCAGCGCATCCGGCTGGCGACCCAGATCGGCTCGCAGTTGATGGGCGTGCTCTACGTGCTCGACGAGCCGAGCATCGGCCTGCACCAGCGCGACAACGCCCGCCTGATCAAGACGCTGCAGGGGATGCGCGACCTCGGCAACACGCTGCTGGTCGTGGAGCACGACAACGAAACGATCCTGGCCGCGGACTGGGTGGTGGACCTCGGGCCGGGTGCGGGCGAGCACGGGGGCAAACTGGTCTTTGAGGGCACAGTGTCGCAGTTGCTGAAGGACAAGAAGTCCGAGACGGGCGCGTACCTGTCGGGCCGGAAGAAGATCGAAATCCCCACGACCCGGCGGCCGGGGAACGGACAGCAACTCGTCATCCGGGGCGCGCAGGAGAACAATCTCAAGAATATTGACGTGCGCCTCCCGCTCGGCAAGTTCGTCTGCCTCACAGGTGTGTCGGGCAGCGGCAAATCGTCCCTGCTGGTCGAGGTGCTCTACAAGGCGCTGGCGCAGAAACTGCATGGCCCCGCTTCGCGCGAGCACGCTGGGGCGCACCAGGGCATTGAGGGCGTAGAGCACATTGACAAGGTCATCAACATAGACCAAAGCCCGATTGGCCGCACGCCCCGGAGCAACCCCGGCACGTACGTGGGGATGTTCGACGAGATCCGCAGCCTGTTTGCCGAACTGCCGGACTCGAAGGTGCGCGGCTACAAGGCCGGGCGGTTCTCGTTCAACGTGAAGGGCGGGCGGTGCGAGGCCTGCCAGGGGCAGGGGCAGGTGCAGATCGAGATGCAGTTCCTGCCCGACATCTTCGTGCCGTGCGACGTGTGCCACGGCGCGCGCTTCAACCGCGAGACGCTGCAGGTGCGCTTCAAGGGCAAGAACATCGCCGAGATTTTAGACACGAGCGTGGCTGAGGCGCTGGCGTTCTTCGACGCGCATCCCCCCATCAAGCGCAAGCTGCAGACGTTGAGCGAGGTCGGCCTGGGCTACATCAAGATCGGCCAGCCCGCGACGACGCTCTCCGGCGGCGAGGCGCAGCGGACGAAATTAGCCAAAGAGCTCTCGCGCCGCTCGACGGGCAAGACGCTCTACGTGCTCGACGAGCCGTCGGTCGGCCTGCACGCCGCCGACGTGCACAAACTCGTGGAGGTACTGCAACGCTTCGTAGATGAAGGCAACACGGTGCTCATCATCGAGCACCACCCCGACATCATCAAAGTCGCCGACTGGCTGATTGACCTCGGCCCGGAGGGCGGCGACCGGGGCGGCTATCTCGTCGCGGAGGGCACGCCCGAAGACGTGACGAAGGTGAAGGAAAGCCACACCGGGCAGTTCTTGAAGAAGTATCTGAACGGCCCAAACGGGAACGGCAAACGGAAATAGCCCGGTATTCCGCAGAGGCGAAAAGCAGGCTAAGACCCGGCGGGCTTGAACTGCGTCTTCACCCGCTCAATGGGGACGCCCAGGACTTCGATCGCCTCCAGGCGGTTCGGGCCTAGTCCTGCGGCGGCGGCGAGGTTCAGGTGATTATCGCAGCGCAGGTAGGGCGCCTCGGGGTAGTCGCCGGCTGGATCGTGGCCCATGACGGCGGTGGCAACGGCGTCCGTGGCGACGCAATTCTTCCCGGCGACGAGCACGCCCGGTTCGATGGGGGCCAGGGTGGCAATCCAGGGACCTTCACCACCCTGGGTGGTCTTGATTCCATCCACCAGGCTGAACTGGATCGGGCGGGCGCGATTCAGGTCTACGATGATGCGGGGGAGGCGGCCCTGCGTTTGTGTTCCGGTCCCATGAAAGCCTGAGCGGTAGTTGTCGTCCTCGTTCAAACGGTAGAACCTGTAGGGGACTAAACCGTAGAGATTCTTCATCGTGTGGGTGACGCCGGCCAGGTAGTGGTTCTTCATTTTGGAGACGGACATGAACACATCCACCTCCTGGAGGATTTTGTTGAAGATGAACGACGGGTAGATGGAACTGTCCGCGCTGACCGGCGCCTCGACGAAGTCCGCGTACGGCCGGGAATCGTTCAGGTCAATCAAAGTCGCCCCCAGGTCGTCGGCGATGGCCTCGTATCCCCACGCCCGATAAGATTCCCACTCGTAGACGGCTTCGACGATGAAGATTTCCTTCGCGCCGGCCAGTTTCACCTGTTTAACCAGGGCGCGCACCACCTCCGGGTGCGTCACAAAACTTTCCACCGGCTCAACGCCCGGCAGACGCCCGGATTTTACCCCGCCGGTCAGGTTGGTTTTGATCGCCACGCGGTCGACCGGTTTGACCACATCCCCAAGCCCGCCCAGTTGGTCTATCAGTTTCT
>DAOTXG010000491.1:0-6063 GCA_034435515.1 Anaerolineales bacterium | reverse complement strand
CGCGACGTCGAGACGATGCGCCAATTGATCGGCGATTTCGGCGCGGGCGTAGAAGAACTGGATGCGCACACGTGGCGGATTCACACGCCGCGCATCACGACCGCCAGGGCCAACGCCGAGCTCTGCCGCCGCATCCGCGCCTCGATTTTGCTGGCCGGGCCGGTGCTGGCCCGCCACGGCGAGCTCGAGCTCCCGCCCCCCGGCGGCGACGTGATAGGCCGCCGGCGCCTCGACACCCACCTGCTGGCGCTCGAAGCGCTCGGCGCGCGGGTCATGTACGACAACACCCAGTTCCACATGCAGGCCGACGGCCTGACCGGGCGGGACATCCTGCTGGACGAGGCCAGCGTCACCGCCACCGAAAACGCGATCCTGGCGGCGTCAGTCGCGCAGGGCGTTACCCACCTTCGCAACGCCGCCTCGGAGCCGCACGTCCAGGAGGTGTGCCACTTCCTGAACGCGCTCGGCGCGAAAGTTGAGGGCATCGGCTCGAACATGCTGACGATTCACGGCGTCGAGCGCCTGCGCGGCGGCGAATACGCCATCAGCGCCGATTACCTGGAGGTCGTCAGCTTCATCGGCGCGGCGGCGGTGACCGACGGCGAGATTCGCATCCACAACGCGGGCGTGCAATACCTGGACATGATCCGCCTGGTCTTCCGGCGGCTGGGCGTGCAGTGGCAAACCGAGGGCGACGACATCCTGGTCCCCAGCGGCCAGTCGCTCACCGTCGTCCCCGATCTCGGCGGCGCCATCCCGGAGATCAAGACGAACGTGTGGCCGGCCTTCCCGACTGACCTGGCGAGCATCGCCATCGCCGTGGCGACGCAGGCCGCCGGGACGGTGCTTTTCCACGACTGGATGCACTCGGGCCGTATGTACTTCACCGACAAACTGGTGCAGATGGGGGCGCGCATCATCTTGTGCGACCCACACCGCTGCCTGGTGCAGGGGCCGAATTATCTGGAGGGCGAGCAGCTCGAATCGCCGGACATCCGCGCGGGCATGTCGCTGCTCATCGCCGCACTGTGCGCGCGGGGAACGTCGGTCATCCGCAACATCGGGCAGATCGAGCGGGGCTACGAGCGGATCGAGGAGAAGCTGCAGGTGCTGGGGGCGAATATCCGGCGGGTGGCGGGATAAAGAGAAAAGAAAGAGAACGCCGGGCGCGCCCGGCGTTCCGTTTTGACCTGGGGGCCTCGTTCGGCTGTTACTTCTGCTCCTTGCTCTCCGGCGTCATTTTCATGAAGGACTTGAGCACCGAGTTGACCAGCGTGAAGGCCAGGTTTTGCTGGAAGCCAACCGCCCAGGCCAGGACGTACACCAGGTAAGGCGAGGGCTGGATGTTCTCTGAGCCGCCGCCGAAGATGGCCGGGAGCGACAACTGCATGAGCACGTAGACGAACGCGCCAAGGACAATGCCCATCAGCGGGTTGGTGTAATACCACAGCGCAAACTGCGGGTCGTAATCCTCTTCTGCCGCCACGTGCTTCCACAGGCCGTAGAGCGCGCCGGTCACGCCGCCAATCCCCCCCCACAGAATGGCTTGCCAGACAACGTCGAAGGCAAAGCCCTGGATGGCGATCTGCGGGCCGATGATGGCCGAGAGCGGCGCGGTGATGACAAAGCCGACGGCCAGCAAGGCAATCGAGAACAACAAGTAGCCCAGGATAAAGCGCGGCTGCTGGTCCCGGCTGCTGCGCTTGTTGCGGTTCAGGCGATATTTGACCAGCGCCAACTGCTTCCCGGCTTCTTCGTAGAAATTCCGGTCGGCCATCAATTTATTGCGCGCCACCGACAGGCGGTCGAGCAATTGCTCCGCCAGTTTCCGGCTGATGCCGGGCGTGCTGACAATCTCTTTTTCGACGGCGTCAATGTCCAGCCACATATTCAGGAGCTGCCCGTCGGGCACGAACATGCTGACCAGTTGCGCATTCGCAGCCACGTCCGCGTCCCGCTTGTATTGATCCAGCCCCACACCCACGCTTTCGGCCAACTGAAAATCGCTGGGCAGGCGGACGCCCGGCTGCGCGCCGGCCGGGGCCGCAGCGGAAGCAGCCGGCGCAGCCGATGGCATCTCGGCCATCGCCGGCGCGGGTTGTTCGAGGCCGCCGGCCATTGGCCTGGCCGCCTCCGCCGCCATCGCCATTCCTATCCCAGCCGCCTCCATCATCGGCGTCTCGTCATGGCCGGGCAGTTCGGCGTCCGCCCCCATCGTCGTGGCCGACTTCAAGTCGGCCGTGGTCACCGGCGCCAGGGACTCCGTGGAGATATCCTGCTCGGAGGGCGTACTGGGGAACATGGCCGCCAGGTCTTCGGGCGAGAGGTCGTGCGGTTCGGGCATGGCGGGCGCCTCCGGCATCGCCGGCGCGCTAACTTCAGCCTCAGCCATGCTCATGCCCATCTCCGGCAGCGGCTCGGCGACGGCTTCGACTTCCGTTGGCGCAGGCTCGGCGGCGGCCTCGGCCCCGACGGCGTAAACCATTTCTGGCGACGCCTCGACCGCGGTTTCGGCCCCAAACGGATTCCCCCGCGCAGGAAGCATGATGGACGCGCCCTGCCCTTTGACGGATCCTAAATCTTGTGTGTCAGACATGGTTGATCTCCTCTGCCAGCCGCCGGAAGGCCGCCGCCGCCGCGCTCTCGGGGCGATAGGTGAGCACCGCCTGGCGCGCGACCGGCGCTTGGGCGACGGCGTCTTCATCTTCGATGACGGCCTCGAAAACTTTGTTCTCAAACACCGCGCGCAATTCTTCGACCACCTCGCGCGCGTGCTCCGAGTCTTTCTTGTACATGGTCGCCAGCACCCCCAGCAGGTTGAGCCCCGGGTTCAGCCGCTCGTGGATGCGCCAGATGGCCTCGAGCAAGGCGCGCACGCCGCGCATAGCCAGGTATTGGCACTGTACGGGGATGAGCAGTTCGGCGGCGGCGACCAAGCCGTTCACCGTGAGCAGGCCGATGCTCGGCGGGGTGTCAATCAGGATGAAATCCGCCGGGACGCGGCTGCGCTCCAGCGCGTTCTTCAGGCGGTAGGCCCGGTCTGGCTCGTCGGCAAGTTGGTATTCGACCGCCGACAAGTCCACCGAGGCCGGCGCGATCCACAGCCCCGCGCTGACCGGCCGCAGGACTCCGGCAAGGCTGGCGTTGGGGCGGATGAGCAAGGTATAGGTCGTGCGGGTCAGGGTATACGGGTCCAGTCCCATCCCGGCGGTGAGGGCGCCCTGGGGATCGAGGTCAATCAGGATCACACGCTTGCCCTGCTCGGCCAGCGCCGCGCCCAGGTTAGCCACTGTCGTCGTCTTGCCCACGCCCCCCTTCTGATTGGCGATCACGATAACCCGCGTCATGCCGACGAGTATAGATGAGAGACTCTTGATTGGCAAATCCAATCTCTCTTGCCATTTGCCGCGCGCAACGGTCCCCTGCTATCCGCTATCTGCCCTCTGCTATCTGCCACCCGCCATTTGCCCTTCGGATTTTACATTGACCGCTCACCTCCCCTGCGGTATAATCGCGCGGTTGTCAGAAATTACCTTAAGGTGATTAAAAATCATGCCCAAACGAACCTATCAACCGAAAATTCGACGCCGCCAGCGCGTACATGGCTTCCGCGCCCGCATGGCGACGGCCGGAGGCCGCAAGGTCATCAAAGCCCGCCGCGCCCGGGGCCGCCTCCGCCTGGCGCCCCAGCCCAAGCACGTCAAGAAGATCAATTGGAACGCCGCCAAGTCCCCGGCGACCCGGCCCAGCCAGAAGAAATAGCCAGTCGTCCGGCGTGGCTGGCCTGGCCCAACTGCACAGCGCAGCCGACTTCGAGCGGGTGCGGCGCGATGGACGATCTCACGCCCACCCGCTCGCCGTTCTCATCGCCCAGGCGAACGCGCGCGCAGAGACGCGCTGGGGGTTCGCGGCGAGCCGGGCGGTCGGAAAGGCGACAGCGCGCAACCGGGCGAAAAGGCTGTTGCGCGAGGCGGCCCGGGCCAGAAACCAGGATGTTGCGCCGGGGTGGGACCTGATCCTGATCGCCCGCGCGCCGCTGGCCGGCGCCGGGCTGAGCCAGGCGCAAGAGGCCGTGGACAACTTATTGAAACGCGCCCGCGTATTAAGGAACAATGGTTGAGCACGAACCGCCCGTCGGCGGCCACACCGACCCTGCCTGGGCACCGGATTTCCGGCCGGCCCACATTCCCCGGACTGTCCTACTCGGCCTGATCCGTCTTTATCAACTGACTCTCTCCCGGCTGCTGCCGCCCGACACCTGCCGGTTCTACCCGACCTGTTCACGCTATGGCTACGAGGCCATCCGCAAATATGGCGCTCTGAAAGGCACGACGCTGGCCGTCTGGCGCGTGCTGCGTTGCAATCCGCTCCATCCAGGCGGATATGACCCGGTGCCATAATTAGAGATTGGAGATTGACAATTTGACTCGCAAGTTTTCGATCTTGTTGGGCCTGGTCCTGGCGCTGGCCCTGACCGCCTGCGGCGCTGTGCCGGCGGATGCCTGGCCCACCCTCGTGACCGATGGCCAACGGGCCTACGTGGCTTTCAGCGCGCACGTCTACGCCATTGACCTGTCGAACGGCAAGCAGGTCTGGACTTTCCCTGTCACCGCTGCCTCGGACTCCGGCGGCTTCTTCTCGTTTCTCTCACCCTCGCCGTCGGCTCCCAACGGCAGCGCCACCAATTTCTATGCCGAACCGGCCCTGGCCGACGACCTGCTCGTCGTCAGCGGAGTGCGGCCCGCCGGCTCTCACAGCGGAGTCGTCTTCGGCCTCGACCCGGCGACAGGCGAGGCGCGCTGGTGCGTCGCTTTTGACGACCGGGGCGCCGCAGCCGAGAACCCAGACAGCCTGACTTGCCGGACCCCCAATAGCCCGGCAGCCAGGGGATTCCTGGGTGTGGCGCCGCCCATTGATAATCGCATCATCGGCGGCGTGACGCTCAAGGATGGCCTATTGTATTTTGGCCTGGCCAGTGGATCAGTCCACGCCGTAGATGCCGCGGAGGGCGTCTTTCAGTGGCCGGCGGCCTTCCGCGCCGAGGAGGCCGTGTGGGCGGCGCCGTACGTGGACGACGAGACGATTTATGTGACCTCGCTCGGCCATTTCGTGTATGCCCTTGACCGCGCCACCGGCGCCGAGAAATGGAAGCAGGACCTCGGCGCGGCGATTGGCGGCGGCGCGGTCGCCGCCGATGGCCTGGTCTACGTCGGCACGTTCGGCAACAAGTTTTACGCGCTGGACGCGGGGACCGGCCAGGAACGCTGGTCACTCTCGACGAATAACTGGGTCTGGAGCACGCCGGTCTTGCGGGAGGGGGTGGTGTACTTCACCGACCTGGCCGGGGGGGTGTTCGCCGTAGACGCGGCGACGGGCGCGCCCAAATGGACGGCGACGCCCGGCGGTCCCCTGCGCGCCGCGCCCACCGTGACGGATGATGCCTTGTACGTGGGCGACAAGACCGGCAAGTTGTTCGCCCTCGACCGCGCCACCGGCGCCGTGCGCTGGACGAAGGACGACGTCAAGGGCCAGCTCCTCACTACCCCTCTGGTCGTCGGCGACGTCCTGCTGGTAACGCCTTTCGAAGGCGACAACCTGCTCGCAGCCTACACCACCAGCGGCGCGTTCAAGTGGGGCTTTGCGCCCAGCCGGTAAGGTACCTATGTGGGATATACTCATTATCAATCCAATGGTGAACAGCCTGCTGTTCCTGTATCAGCTGCTGTTCAAAAACTTCACCCTGGCGATCACCGTCTTCACCATCCTCGTGCGGCTGCTGACCCAGCCGCTGACTGCACAGTCGCAGAAGTCGTCTAAAAAGATGACCGAGCTGCAGCAAAGCGACGAATGGAGAAAAATCCAGGAAAAGTACGCCAAGGACCAGGAGAAGCGGAACCAGGAGCAGATGAAGTTAATGCAGCAGGCCGGCGTCAACCCGCTCGGCGGCTGCCTGCCGATGCTGATCCAGTTCCCGATCCTCATCGGCCTGTATCAAGCCATCAACCTGGCGATGGCGGCCTCGCCCGTGCAGCTGCTCAACCTCTCGCAGCACATCTATCCCTT
>DAOTXG010000490.1:0-9285 GCA_034435515.1 Anaerolineales bacterium | reverse complement strand
TCGGAAGTGGAGAAGGCAGTAGCAAGATAAGCGATGTGGGGCAGGCCGTCGGCCACGCGAACGTATTCGACGAAATCGGCGGTGGTCGCCTCGCGGTGCTCGCCCGTGCGGTAGTCGAGGACGTTGAGCGCGCTGGAGCCGGGGACGAAATGCACCTTGTCGCCGCCAAGCGTGGTGTGGAGGTCGCCCCCGCGGTTGTAGAGGTTGAACGAGCGCGGGGTGGAGGCGATGGCCTGGTCTACGACGCCCGGCGGAAAAAGGATGCGCTCGCCGGCGGAATCCGTTTTCAGGCCAAAGTCAAGCATCCGCTGGCGCAAGTTCTCGCCCAGAATTTCGACGCCGACTTCCGCCAGGATCCGTTTGGCTTCGTCGAGGATTTGGATGATTAGCTCATCAGAAACAACTTGAAGTCTTGGTCGCATAGTTCCCTGAGTTCCCTCAGTTCCCTCGGTTCCCTCGGTTCTTTCATTTCCCTGCTTTCAAGTCCCTCAAAACCTGCCTCGCCGCATTTCGCCCGCACAGGCCCGAAATCCCGCCGCCGGGATGAACGCCGGAACCGCAGAGATAGAGGTTGTCAATCGGCGTGCGATATTGATGCCAGCCAGGAATCGGGCGCATGAAGAGGATTTGGTCGAGCATCATCTCGCCGTGATTCAGATTGCCTTCTGTCAGGAAATAAGTGCGCTCCAGGTCGAGAGGAGTGAGTAATTGGTAATTAGTAATTAGAGATCGGAGATTGGGCGCGTATTCGCTCAATGTCTTAATCACTGCTTCGCCCCACGCTTCACGCTCGACGCTCCACTCTTTGCCTTTCAGGGGATAGGGTGCAAACTGCGCGTGGATGGACATGACGTGCTTGCCCTCGGGGGCGAGGGATGGATCAGAAAGGGTCGGGATGGTGATTTCGAGGTAAGGTTTTTGAGAGTATTCGCCGTATTTCGCGGCATCGTAGGCGCGTTCCAGGTAATGCAGGCTGGGGGCGATGACCGTCACGCCGCGCAGGGCGTTGGCATCGGGAGCGGCGGTGAAGGTGGGCAAGCCGTCAAGGGCGAGGTGAATCCTGGCAGTGGCGCCGCGCAGTTTGATATTCTGGACGTTCCAAACGAAATGCGGGTCGAGTTCCAGCGGGCCGACGAGGCCGAGGAAAGTGCGGCGTGGGTCGGCGTTCGAGATGACCAGGCGCGACGAGATTTCATCGCCATTGGCGAGGACGACGCCGGCCGTCTGGCCGTCTTTGACGAGGATACGCGCCACTTCTGCGCCGAGGCAGATTTCGGCCCCAAAGGCCTGGGCGGCTTTAGCGAGCGCCTGGGTGAGTTGGCCGACGCCGCCTTTGACGACGGGCTTGAACAGGCCGTTGTTGACGACCCACTGGTGAACGAAGTTGTAGGCTGTGCCGGCGCTCATCGGCCCCTGGGTGAGATTGTGCACGGCCTGCGCGCCCAGCGCGCCTTTGAGCGCGTCGGACTCGAACCATTCGTCCAGCAGCTCGACGGCGGACATAGGAAGGAGGCGCAGGGCCTCTATCATGTCTTTCTTGCCCAGGCCGCGCAGTTTTAATCCAAGTTGAGCCAGCGCCGGGGCTTCGGCTGGCTCTACTTTAGGAACGCGTGGGAAGGGCGACGAATAGACCTCGTTCAAGAAGCCCGCGACTTTGGAGAGGAGGGCGACGAACGTGGGCCACTGCCTGGCGTCGGCTTTGGAGTAGTGGGCGATGGAGTCCGTCGTCTGAGCCAGGCCGGGCGAGAGGAGCAAGTGACTGTCCCCTGAAGGGGATCTTCGACCGTCCGGTTGGGGGGCGAAGAGGCTCAGAGCAGAGGAGGCCGAGTCCAGCGACAAATTGAGGTCGCGCACCACAGCCGGATGAAGCATCCCCGTGTGGAAGCAGGAATCCACCCGGTATCCCTTGGCAAATTCTTCCGTGACGACTGAGCCGCCGACGATGTCGCGGCGCTCGACGATCAGCGTCTTAAGCCCCGCTTTAGCCAGATACGCCGCCGTGGTGAAGCCGTTGTGACCCGCGCCGATAATGATTGCGTCGTAAGAGTGCGTCATGGTTGTATCCGTATTACGTATTACGTATTGCGTATTCCGTAGATACGAGATACGGAATACGCAATACGCAATACGAATCATTTCCAGTCCTTCAGCAATTCCAGCGCAGCCAATCTTCCGTTGGCGCCCATGATGCCGCCGCCGGGGTGCGTGCCGGAGCCGCACTGCCAGAAGTTGGCGATGGGGGAGCGGTAGTTGCTCCAGCCGGGCGCGGGACGCAGGAACAAGAGCTGGTGCAGGGCCAGTTCACCCTGGAAGATGTTGCCCTCGGTGAGGCCGGTGATGCGCTCGATGTCAAGGGGCGTGAGGACCTGGCGATGGAGGATTAGAGATTTGAGATTGGGGGCGTGTTCGGAGAGAGTTTCAACCACCGCATCGCCGAAGGCCTCGCGTTTGGCGTCGTCCCAGCCGCCTTCGAGGGCGTAGGGGGCGTATTGGACAAAACAAGACATGACGTGCTTACCGGGTGGGGCCATGTCAGGGTCAATCATCGAGGGGATGATGCAGTCAACGTAGGGGCGGCGCGAGAAACGGCCATACTTGGCGTCGTCGTAGGCGCGCTCGATGTAGTCAATGCTGGGACTGATGGAGATGGCGCCGCGGTGCAGCGGGCCTTCGCCGGGGAGCGCTATGAAGTTGGGAAGGCCGCTCAGGGCGAGGTTGACTTTGCCTGACGAGCCGCGAATTTTATAGCGGCGGATGGCCTCCACGAAGTCGGTGGGTAGCAGGTTGGGGTCCAGCAGCTTGAGAAAGGTACGCTTGGGGTCAACAGCAGAGATGACGTAGCGAGCGTATATCTCGTCCCCGTTTTCGAGCGCGACGCCGACGGCCCGGCCGTTTTTGACGATGACCTGGGAGACGCCTGCATTGAGGCGGATTTCTGCTCCCCAGGCCCTGGCGGCATTGGCGATTGAATCGCTGATGCCGCCCGTGCCGCCTTTGGCAAAGCCCCACGCGCGGAACGCGCCGTCAATCTCGCCCATGTAGTGATGGAGGAGGACGTAGGCCGTGCCGGGGGAGCGCGGGCCGAGGAACGTGCCGATGACGCCGCTGGCGCTCTTGGTCCCCTTGAGCGGCTCGCACTCGAACCATTCGTCGAGCAGGTCGGCGGCGCTCATCGTCATGAGCTTAGCGAGGTTATAGAAATCCTGCTCGCTCAGGCTGGCGGCGTGCTGGCCAAGCCGGGCGAGGCCCATCAGGTCTTTGGGATTGAGCGTGGTCGGGTCGGGCGGGACCAGGCTGAGGATGGGCTTGACCGCCATCGCCATGCGCGCCATCTGGCGGCCATACTCGTCGTAGGCCTCCGCGTCTTTGGGCGAGTGGCGGTAGATTTCGCGGCGGGTCTTGTCGTGGTCGTCCCAGGCGGCGAAGTAGTCGCCATTGGGGAGCGGCGTGAAAGTGCTGGGGAGCGGCAGGATCGTCAACCCATGTTTGGGCAGGTCGAGGTCGCGGATGATCTCCGGCCGGAGCAGGCTGACGACGTAGGAGAACTCGGTGAACTTGAAGCCGGGGTAAATCTCCTCCGTTACCGCCGCCCCGCCGACGAGGTGGCGGCGTTCGAGGACAACGACTTTTTTGCCCGCTTTGGCGAGATAGGCGGCGTGGATGAGGCCGTTGTGGCCGCCGCCGATGATAATGGCATCGTAGTGCGTTGCCATGGTGACTCCTTAGCGTAATTGGTAAGTGGTAAGTTCCTATCTGCTATCCGCCATCTGCCATCCGCCATCCGCTACGTGCGTTTCCTCTCCGGGTTAAAAAACGGCAGCGCCACCACCCGCGCCGGCGCATAACGCCGCTTGTGCTCCACCGTCACCTCCAGCATCACTAAGTTGCCGGGTCTGGCGTGCGGGGTTTCGAGGTGGGCGAGGGCGATGTATTTCTTGAGCAGCGGCGACCAGCAGCTGCTGGAGGCGTAGCCGACCTGCTGGCCCATGGACGAGACGGGCAGACTGGCGCGGACGGTGATGTTGGGCAGTTGGGGCGGGAGGCCTTCGTCGAGGTAGAGGCGCTCCAGGCCCTTCCATTCGACTTCGAGGCCGACGAATTGCCACGCCGGGCCGCGCGCTTTCTCGGCGGCCAACGCCTTGCGCCCGTTGAAGTTGCCTTTGTCGAGGTTCACCGCCCAACCCAGGTTGATCTCGTAGGGCGAGGACTTTTGCGCCTCGATGATGGCGTGGCGGGTAGAGTTGTAGTCCACTTCTATCAGCAGCAGGCCGGCTTCCACGCGGGCGATGTCGAGCGCAAGAATCCCGGCGGGCGTGAGGCCGTAGTCGTGTCCCGCGCTCATCAGCGCGTCCCACAACGGCGCGGCGTCTTTGGCGTCAGCCCAGATTTCGTAGCCGAGGTCGCCCGTGTAACCCGTGCGCGAGATAGTGACGGGGATGCCGTTGATTTTCGTCTCCATGAGGCGGAAGTAGCGGAGATTAGAGACACTTGCCCCCGAAGCGGAGCTGAGTGGGGTTGGAGGGTTGGAGATTGAGTCGAGAATGATACGCGAGTTGGGGCCTTGCAGGGAGAGCGCGGCGGTGGTGTCGGATACGTCCTCAATCTTGACGTTCAGCCCGACGGCGTTCATGCTCAACCAGCGGTAGTTCGGGTCGGCGGCGGTCAGCCGGAAGGTCTGCTCGCCGAGGCGGGAGACCGTGCCGTCGTCAATGACCTTGCCGTGCTCGTCGCACCATGGCGTGTACATGACCTGCCCAATCGCGCATTTGGACACGTCGCGGGTGACGACGCGGTTGAGCAGGCGCATCGCGTCCGGGCCGGTGATCAGGTATTTCATCAGCGGCGAAACGTCGAACAAGGCCGCCGCGTTGCGAATGGCCCAGTACTCGCGCTCGTGCGTGAGTTCGTACGAACCGGCGGTGAGATAACCCGCCCAGCGCCGCCAGGTCTGGGGTTCGTTGAGGGCGGAGGTGCGGGGATGGAAGGGGGTGGGTCTTAGCATAGGAGTTTTTTGTAAGGAGTGAGCAGGGAACAGTCAACAGTAAGCAGTAAGCAGTAAACAGTTCACTGTTCACTGCTCACCGTTCACTGTGGCTTGTATCCAAGTTTTGCTGAAATCCTCTCCCCCGCCTTCTTCACCCTCGCGACAATTTCGGGAAAGCGGTCCCGGGTCAGGCGGTGGCTGGGGCCGCCGATGCTGACGGCGGCGACGACGTTCCCTGCGCCATCCCACACAGGCGCGCCGATGGCGACCAGGCCGGCTTCGAGTTCCTCGATGGCAGTGGCGTAACCCTGTTCGCGCACCCTGGCCAGTTCGCGGCGGAGCGCGGCGGCGCTCGTGATCGTCTGCGGCGTCAGGCGGGGCAGGGGGGAGGGCAGGGCGGCCTCGCGCTCGCCGTCCTGCCGGTGGGCGAGCAAGACTTTACCCGTGGAGGTGGCGTGCGCCGGCCAGCGCGTGCCGATGAATTGCACGTTGCCGACGATGTGACGCCCGTGAACTTCGTCGAGGATAAAAATGTCGCCGCCGCGCAGGACTTCGAGGCTGGCGGTCTCGCCCATATCCTGCGCCAGCGCTTCGAGTTCTGCGTGGCTGACGGAGTACAGATCGTTCGCCCGGATCGCGCGCCAGCCGAGGGCGATGGCCTCCGGGCCGAGGCGGTAAGCCTCGGTCCGGTCGTCGCCGGTTCGCGTGAGCAGGCCCTCTTTTTCCAGCGCGGTTAACAGCCGGTAGGCGGTGGCCCGGTTCAGATGCACGGCGCGGCTGACCTCGGCCAGCGTGAGCTTGGGCCGGTTATCCGTAAAGGCTTTGAGCACGGCGAGCGCGCGAGATACGGCTTGTGTGCCGGGATAATGGGCAGTGCGGGGTGTCATATAGTGAAATAATATTTTACTATGTGAGACAAGCGAATTGTAGGGGAAGTGGGGCGAAGAGTCAAGTTAGAAAAGGAGACCGACGCGGTTTGGGAAACCGCGTCGGTCTGCCATCGTCTTGCCCTTCCCTCCTCCCCGTGCTACAATCCGCGCATCCTCGGTCAAGCGGTCGCCTCTGGCCGGGCCAGAGACGGCGTGGGGTATCCTCACCCCTCGAGAAGCGCCGCTGGGCCTACAAACTTCATCGTTCAACAGTTTGTGGGCAGACTGTCCTCTGATTAATCTGATGACTGTTTACTGCTCACTGTTTACTGCTCACTGGTTTTCCCGGAGGTCGCCATGTCAGACAGACAGACATACACCCTCGTCGTCAATGGTCAACCGCGCCAGGTGACGGCGGCTCCACAAACGCTGTTGATGGACGTGCTCCGCGACCAGCTGCGCCTGACGGGCGTCAAGGATGGCTGCGCGACCGGCCACTGTGGGAGCTGCATGGTCATCAGGGATGGGGAGGCCGTGCGCTCGTGTCTCGTCCCCATGAAACGGGCGGACGGCGCGGCTATTACGACCATCGAGGGCCTCTCCGGCCCTGACCCCTACGGGCGGCTCCACCCCATTCAGCAGGCCTACATTGACCAGGGCGCGACGCAGTGCGGGTTCTGCACGCCCGGCTTCATCATGTCCACCAAGGCCCTGCTGGACAAAAACCCCAATCCCACGCTCGAAGAAATCTACGACGGCCACCGCTGGAACATCTGCCGCTGCACCGGGCACAACGCCATTATTCGTGCCATCCAACAGGCCGCCGGACAGACAGAGCGCCTGCCGCCTCTGCCGGCGGTCAAGCAACCGTTGAAAACGGTCAGCCGCGCCTTGCCGCGCCCGGACGCGGTGGACAAGGTAACAGGGCGCGGCATCTACGCCGACGACCTTTACGTCGAGGGGATGCTGCACGCCAAAGCGCTGCGGAGCAAGTATCCCCATGCGCGCCTGCTCAGAGTGGACGTGAGCCGGGCGAAGGCGCTCTCCGGCGTCGTCGCCGTGCTGACCGCCGACGACATTCCGGGGCGCAAAGACTGCGGCGTGCACGAAGTTGACTGGCCGGTGTTGTGTTACGACAAGGTGCGGTACGTCGGGGATGCGATTGCGCTCGTCGTCGCCGAGACGGAGGCGACTGCGGAGCAGGCGCTGGGGCTGATCGAGGTCGAATACCAGCCCCTGCCGGTCGTCGTCGGCCCCAAGGAGGCTGCTCAGCCCGGCGCGCCCATCCTGCACGAGCATCACCCGACCAGCAACTTTAAGGCCACCTATCATCTCGCACATGGCGACCTGGCGGAAGGCTTTGCCGAAGCCGACGTGATCGTCGAGCGCGAATATCGCACGCAGACTGTTGAGCACGGCTTCATCGAGCCGGAGGCCGGGCTGGCTGTGCCGGGGGCGGATGGCCGCCTCACCGTCTACTGCGGCGGCCAAATCCCGTTCGGCGACCGGAGCCAGATCGCGGCTACGCTCAACGTGCCCGAGGAGAGAATCCGGGTCGTCAACTGCCTGATCGGCGGCGGGTTTGGTGGCAAGGAAGATGTCTCTGTGCAGATTCACGTGGCGTTGGCAGCCTGGATTACAAAGCGCCCGGTGAAGATGGTGCTCAGCCGCAAGGAGTCGCTGCTTTTCCACCCCAAGCGGCACGCGACCATTATCAAGATGAAGACCGGGGCGAAGAAGGATGGAACGCTCACCGCTCACGAAGCGGAGATTTACGGCGATGGCGGCGCGTACGCCAGCCTGAGCAACCACGTGATGCTGCGCGCTACCACGCACGCCGCCGGGCCGTACGCCGCGCCAAATGTAAAGGTGGACACGTACGCCATGTACACCAACAACGTGCCCTCCGGCGCGTTCCGCGGCTTCGGCGTCACCCAGAGCGCGTTCGCCATGGAGTCGCAGATGGATGTGCTGGCCGGGGCGCTGGGCCTCTCGCCGCTGGAGATGCGACGCAAGAACATCCTCCGCTATGGCCGGAAGACGCTGGCCGGGCAGGAGATGACGGAGAGCTGCGGCCTCGACCAGTGCCTGGAGGCGGTCGCCGCCGAAATGGAAAAGCATCCCTTCGTGGCGGTGGAGGGCGACAAGCGCCGCGCGTGGGGCGTCGCCTGCGCGTACAAGAACACCGGCTTTGGGAGCGGCGCGTACGACGCCGCCGGGGCCGAGGTCGAGGTCTTTGCCAATGGACGGGCGACTGTGCGAGCCGGGGCGGCAGAGATCGGGCAGGGATTGGTGGGCGTCCTGGCGCAGATCGTCGGCGAGGAACTGGGCGTCCCCTACCCCATGGTGGATGTGCTGGTCTCAGACACCGACCTGACGCCGGATGGCATGGCGACGACGGCCTCGCGCCAGACTTACGTGAGCGGCAACGCCGCCCGCTATGCCAGCCGGGAGGTGCGCGCGCTGCTGAGCCAGACGGCGGCGGAGATGCTCGACGCGCCGCCGGAGAGTCTTGAATTTGTGGATGGCGTGGTTCGCATTAACTCAGTCTCGCGCGGGGCGAACGGCGGCCAGAGTGTGCCGTTGAGCGAGGTGGTGAAGGCCGCCCGCCGCGAGGGCCGGATGCCGAAAGTCAGTTACCAGTATGTCGCGCCCCTGTGTCAGCCGTATCACCACTTCGCCTTCGGGTTCGGCGCGCAGGCGGCGCTCGTGGAGGTGGACGTCAAGACCGGCGAGGCGAAGGTGCTGAAAGTCATCGCCGCCAGCGACGTGGGGCGCGTCATCAATCCGCTGGCGTTGCAGGGACAGGTAGAGGGCAGCATCTCCATGGGGCTGGGCATGGCGCTGCAGGAGAACTTCGTCGTGAAGGATGGCTATGTGATGACCGACTCTCTGTACAAATGCCGTCTCCCCACGATTGACCAGACCCCGGAGGTCATCTCGTTCTTTGTCGAGGAAGAAACCAAAGATGGCCCCTATGGCGCGAAGGGCGTGGGCGAACTCGCCTCCATCCCGACGACGCCGGCGATTATCAATGCCATCTACAACGCCGTCGGCGCGCGCTGTTACAGCCTGCCCGCCGATAAGAAGTGGCTGAAGGCGGCGCTATCCCAAAGGGACTGGCCTGAAGGCCGTTCGCGAGCGGAGAAGCCCTGATGAACAGTAGTAGCGACTTCAGTCACTCGCCCCAGGTGACCACCGCGAAGCGCAGTCAACCTCCCTGGCTCAACTGGGCGCGCACCTTACAGGCGCTGGCGCAAACGGGCCTAACTTACGCCGAGAACCCCTTTGACCGCGAGCGCTATCAGAAACTGCACGAGGTCGCCGTAGAGATATTCGCCATGCACACAGGCGAGTCCCCGAAAACTATCGAGCGATGGTTTGCCGTGCAGCCGGGCTATGCCACGCCTAAAGTAGACGTGCGGGGCGCGT
>DAOTXG010000489.1:0-9831 GCA_034435515.1 Anaerolineales bacterium | reverse complement strand
CAGCCCCCGGTTGGCGATGTTGAGCTCGCCATCGAAGTTGAAAGCGCGCGGGTCGGAGTCCGAGCCGCACTCGGCGATCTTGCGGTAGTTGATGTCGCCGGTCAGCTCGGTCGAGTCCTGGTTCTTCTCGTCTTTGGGCTGGAACGTGCCGATGCCCAGCCGGTCTTTTTCGGAGAGCAGCACCCGCTTGATGCGCACCTGGCGTGTCACGTCCAGCCAGTTGCCGTTGGCCTGGTGCAGCAGGCGGTTGAACATGAAACGGCAGGCCGGGCAGAGATCGCCCTCAATCTCGATGCGCCTGTCCTCGGGATGATCGGCGTTGATCTCCCTCAGGAGCGTCGGGCGAAATTCCGGCGGGACGAGGTGGAGCGGATCCTCGTGCATCGGGCAGTCCAGGCGCTCTCCGCCGTCGGGAAGCCAGTAGAAGGAGTACAGACGGCCGGCGTTGGTGCGGGTATAGGCTTCGAGACCCTTCTTGAGCAGGCGCACGATGGTGCTTTTGGCGGTGCCAACCGGGCCATGGAGCAGCAGCACGCGGCGCTCCGTGCCGTAGTGCCGCGCCGCCGACTGGAACATCCGCACCAGCTCCATCATTGGCTTGTCCAGCCCAAAGACGGCGTCCCTGCCGTTCTCAAACGGATCGTCGAAGAAATGATAATGGATAAGCGTTTCGCGGTTGCGGGTATACTCGTCGTAGCCGTACGAGATAATCATGTCGTACAGGCGCTGGAAGGCCGTGCGCGCGACGGCCGGGTCCTGCCGCACGAGGTCGAGGTAATCTTCAAAACTCCCCTCCCAGTGCTGGCCGCGGAAGTCAGAGGTGTCCTGCAGCTGCTCAAGTTTCGCCAGAAGAGCATTCTTCTCGCTCATCGCCTATCTCCTGCTGTGAACCTGGTCCAAATCCACTCACTTGCCTGGATTTGATAGATAGGACGATGCCACGCCAGCGGGTCTTACGATAGGCTAGGTTAGGTTTAGATAGGGATTTAGTACAAGGGAGGGTTGACGGAGGGAGAGAAAAGAAAACCAAAACGCCCGCGGGCGCGGGCTGTAGCCGGGCAAAGAAATTGGAGAAACCTGATCAGCTCACGAGAGACACACGATCCGGCGCCGCCTCAGGCTCGAACTGCGCCAGGGCCTCTTCGACTTCCGGCAGTTGCCCCTGCGCTTCGAGTTGAGCCACTGCCTGCAGACCCTGGTATTCTTCAGCACAAGCCGGGCACTGAGCCAGGTGCGCGCGCACCTGGGCCAGGTGCTCGGTCGGCCAATCCCCACCCGAAACCACGAAGTCCACGTAGGCGGGCAGGAAGGCTTGCAGACGCACGCAACCGATCTCGGCGTCCTGCGTCGCGTAAATTTGTTCTAGCCAGTGAAGGAGTTGCTCAGGTTTCAATTTTTTTTGCCCCTGCGCAGTGGTGGGAACAAAGGTTCGGAGGCCGGGCATAGTTTTTAAGTACTCGTGTTCTCATTGCGCCGAAAGATTAGACGCCCCAGGCCGCCGATTTCTTACGCTCATCCTTGAAAGGCGGCCAGGATGTCGTTTTCAGTCAGGTGCTGGGCTTGCAGCCTGACCTTGATCCGCTTGCGCGCATCGTGCAGCAGCTTATAGAGCGCGTTGCGCGTCAGACCCAGGGCGGCGGCCACTTCGTCCATCGGGTAGCCGTGCAGGTGGACGCCGATGAGCGCCGCGCGCTGCCGCTCGTTCAATTCCGTCTCGATGATCTCGCGCAGCAATTTAAGATAGGCGCGGCGCTCCGCCAGGCGCTCCGGCTCGACGGCGCCCTGCTCCAGCAACAGAGCCTGGAAGGCGGCCGGCTCCTCGTCGCGTAGCTGGTCGAACGACACGTTGCGATAGCGCTGCCGCCGCAGCTCGCTGGCCGCCCGGTTAATCACAAACCGGTAAGCCCAGGTGGTGAATTTAGACTCGCCTTTGAAGGTGCTCAGGCTCTGCCGTATCTCCAGCAGCGCGTCTTGCGCCAGGTCCTGCGCCAGCCGGCGGATGTCGTCGCGGCTCCAGCCGGCCAGCTCGCCGCGCGACTGAGACAGGTAAACTAACACCGCTCGCAGGAGGAAGTCGTACAGGTCCTGCAGGGCTTCGTTCAGCGCTTCTCCAGGTTGCTCCTGGAGCGCCTGCAACCACTCGGCGTTTGAGCGCATGGACATAGTTCCGATACCAACTCAAGTCATGCCTTCGACCTGTAGATAATATACCATACTGTCCACGTAATAATCCAGAGACCTTTATCAAGTATTAATCTCGCGCGCCCACGTCTGGTTGGCGCGATACCACGCGATCAGGTTCTGAATGCCCTGCTCGTGTCCCACCTGCGGCGCCCAACCCAGCAGCGCGCCCGCCCGCGACACGTCGGCCCAGGTGGCCAGGACGTCGGCCGGGTGCGACGGTTGAAAGACCAACTGGGCCGGGCGGCCGATTTGCTGCTCCACAAAACGCAGCGCGTCCATCAATACCACCGGCTGATCGGAACCCAGGTTGACGACGGCGTAGCCCAGCGGTTTGAGTCCGGCGATGGTTCCGCGGGCGACGTCGTCCACGTAGGTAAAATCACGCGACTGCCGCCCATCCCCGAAGATCGTCACCGGCCGCCCCTCGCTGATCCATTGCACGAAACGGAACAGGCTCATGTCGGGCCGGCCCGCCGGGCCGTAGACGGTAAAGTAGCGAAACACGGTCACGTCCAGGCGATAGAGATGATGATAAGTGTAACACAACACCTCGGCCGCCTTTTTCGAAGCGGCGTAGGGCGAGAGCGGCCGGCTCGTGTCCGCCTCCTCGTGATAAGGCAGCGAGTTATGGGCGCCGTAGAGGCTCGAGGTCGAGGCCAGGACGAACTTGTTCACCCCGCGCGTCCGGCACAGCTCGAGCAGGTTCAGGGTGCCGGTGACGTTGGTGTCCAGGTAGACCCAGGGGTTCTCGACGGAGTAGCGCACCCCGGCGCGCGCGGCCAGGTTGATCACCGCGTCGAACGTATGATACCGGTCCCAGAGGGCCTCCAGCGCCGGACGGTCGCAGATATCCACCGGGTGAAACTCAAAACTGGGGCGTCCGGTCAACTGCTGTAAGCGCCAGTGTTTCAGCCGCACGTCATACGCCTGGTTGAGATTGTCGAGGCCGACGACGGCGTGGCCCTCCGCCAGCAGGAATTCTGCGACTTTCGAAGCAATGAATCCGGCGGCGCCGGTGAGCAGATAGCGACTCATGGGCTTGATTGGATCTCCTCTCAGAGAGCAGGCCGGCAGACCTGGCGGAGTCAGGCCGCCTGCCTTTCACGGTTACGCTCTTGATACCAGAGCACCGTCTCTCGCAGCCCCTCCACCAGTCCGACGGCGGGCCGGTAATCCAGCTTCGCGGCGGACCGGGTCATGTCCCCAAAAGAGCGCGGGATGTCGCCGTTGCGCGCCGGGGCGAAGGTTGGGCGGACGGCCTGTCCCGTCAAGTCGCCGAGGATGTCCAGCAGTTCGAGCAGGTTCGTTTCCCGCCCGCTGCCGACGTTGAGTGATTCGCCGACGGCCGCCTCGGCCTGGCACGCCCGCAAATTCGCCTCGACGACGTCCGCCACGTAGACAAAATCCCGTGACTGGCGCCCGTCGCCGTAAATGACTGGCGGCTGACCCTTCAGCAGCGCCGTCACAAAGCGGGGGATGGCCGCCGCGTAGCCGCTGTCGGGGTTCTGCCGGGGGCCGAAGACGTTGAAGTAGCGCAGGCAGACGGTGGGCAGTTGGTAGGCGCAGGCGAACGAGCGGCACAACTGCTCGCCGCCGAATTTAGCCGCCGCGTACGGCGAGAGCGAGCGGGGCGGCAGTCCTTCGTGGTGGGGGGGCGATTGGTCGCCGTAGACCGCGCAGGACGAAGAAAACACAAACCGGCGCACGCCGGCCTCGCGGGCCGCCAGCAGCAGGTTGTGCGTGCCGAGGAGGTTGACGGCGAAATTTCGCGCCGGGTGCTCAATAGATTCCGGGACGGAGACCAGCGCGGCCAGATGAAGGATGTATTCGACGCCGCTCGTCGCCCGGCAGGTCGTCTCCAGGTCGGCGACGTCGCCGGTCTGGAACTCGATCTGGTCCATAACTCCGGCCAGGTTTTCGCGCCGCCCGGTCGTGAGCCAATCCAGCACGCGCACGCGCGCGCCCTCGGCGACCAGCCGGTGGACGATGTGCGAGCCGATGAAACCCGCGCCGCCGGTGACCAGAAACACGCGCCCCCCCAGATCAGGGGGGCCGGTTGGAGATGGCTCGGCAGTGTTAGCGCTCAAACGAGTATCCGGCCAGAAAGTCAAAGCGCTCCATTTTGTCTTTCACGACCCCGATCCATTTCGCATCCCACTGCACCATCTGGCGGTGTTGATCCGGCGTTTGACGCAGAATGCTCACACACGCCTGCAGATAATCCTCGGCGGCCTCGACCCCCAGGAAGCGGCAAAGTTCAGCCAGCCTCACCCCCGGCTGGTAGACGAAATCCTCGTACCTCACCGCAAACAGGCTGGAACTGTCGACCTGTTTGCGCATGTCACGCACCGTCTCGCAGTTCTCGAAGTAATGCGCGATGGCGTTCTCGAAAGTTCGTTTCCCGCGCACCATCATATAACTGATCGGGTCATAGGGGTTCCGGATCACCTGGACGAACTTGACGGCGGTCCCGGTCATGACGTTCTGCAATTGGCGCAGGAGATTGGGGTCCCGAGCGAAGCGTCGAGTAGCGGTGCCGGTCGTGCTGTCGCCGACGACGCGCACCGTGGTATAACGGCCCTGCCACTGGCCCGGCACCTGGAAGGAATAAGGCGTCATGCGGTGGGCCGTGACCCGGCCTTTCATGGCTTCGCGGCGGGCGCGGTGCAGCAAGACGTGATAAATCTGATCGCGCGTGAAACCGGCGGGCACATATTGCAAGACATCCGCCTCGTCGGCGAGGACGATCTGGGGGTGCGCGTCCAGCAGGGCGCTGAGCATGCTGTTGCCGCTCTTGTTGTGGCCGATAAAGACGCAGAACGTCTCCACCCCTTGAAAGAGGGCCGGCGCCTGGCGGCTTTTGTAATAGGAAGTCACATAATGCCGGGCCAGTTTTAATTTTCGATACGCCTGGCTCTGGAAGATGACCGCGCCCACGCCCCGCCTGGCAAACTGTCGAACTCCATTGGAATCCCACAAGGAAACCCACAAACGTTCAAAGACTTTACTCACGCCAATCTCCCAAACCGGCTCGCCGGAGTTAGAATTCCGTTAGAGAGTCTTAACCGCCATCGGCTCGACTCTGCTCTTGGGCAACGAGCAAGCCAGTAGAAGTTTACCACCTATTTATTTTAGACGCTTTCTCAGGACTGGGAAGGGCGAAGCCTCCGCTCGCCGGCAACAGGGTGTACCAGGCGTGAAGCGCGGAGGCGTCGCCCTGACGTGACTACGAGACTGATTCAGCCGAACCTGTCCATTCTTCCCGGATCTGGAAAGAAGCCACTGCGCCCACCGCCGGCAGGCCCACCCGCGGGCGACCCAAGTCGGGTTGGGGAAGGCGGACTTTGCTTTCGGGCGCCGCGATTTTTGGCCGCCGGGCAAGGAAGGGGACGCGCTGAGGCGCGCCGGCGGGGACTTCGACGCGATGGGGCGCGGGGTGAGCCGCGACGCTATTGGCGATCAGGCCCAGAGTGATCCACCACAGTCCCAGGCCAAACACGACGCGCATGTTTGAAAAATTATTCAGGACGACGATGTTCAGGATGATCAACCAGAGCAAGATCGGCAGTTTCCTGCCCCCCAGTCGCTCCGCCGCCATACCCGGCAGCCTCTTCACGGACTGCGCCAGCCACCAGGCCAGCGGCGCCAGGAAGAGCAGGAAGCCAGTCAACCCTTGCTCGGCCAACAGCGTCAGGTACACATTGTGGGACGCGTGATCCTTGGCGTCGTTGGGTAGATTAGCGACCCGTCCCTGGAAGCGGCGGTCGTAGTTGTCGAAATTGCCGTATCCCCAGCCAAAGAGGGGTTTGGATTCGAGCATGCGATAGGCAGCCAGGGCCACCGGCAGCCGGCTCAACGCTGAGCGCTCCGCCTCTTCGGAGTGCAAGCGCTCTCTCGCCAGGCTCAGCTGATTGGCCAGGAGGACGCCGCCAAAGAAGAGCAGGACCGGCGCAAGGACGAGGCCCAGCCGGAACAGGAACCGGGGATAGAGGTAGAGCAGGCCCAGGCCGACCAGTATCCCCCCCAACCAGCTCGCCCGCGAATACGAGAGAAAGACGCTAAAAGCGGCCAGGGCGAACGCGCCCAAATACGCGGTCCGCACCAGACCCGGTTTCTGGTGTAAAGCGGCGTGCAAGAGAAGGAGAGCGCTGAAGACCAGCGTCGCAGTGTAAATGCTGGGATTGACCAGGGAGCCCGTCGTGCGTTCACCCAGTTTGTTCAGCCACGCGGAAGGCAGGACGTGCGGCGCAGACCAGGAAAGTAAGCCGATGATGGATTGAGACACGGCGATGAAGAAAGCCACCGCCGCCAGCCGCTGCAGGTCTTTTTCGCCGGGCGCCGCCAGCCGGACGATCAGGTACAGGCACATCGGGCTGAAGACGCGGTCGTAGAGACGATATGCCGTCGCCAGAGAGTCGCCGCTCTGGGAGAGGATGGACAAGAGGCTGGCGACCAGGTAGCCGGCCATGGCGACCTCCGCCCAGCCGAGTTTAGGCAGTTTCTGCTTGTGCAGCCCCAGGGCATGGTTCAGCACGATGATGCCAACCGTCGCCGGCGGCAAGGCCCGGTGGATGATCCAGTACATCCGGCGCTCGGGCGCTGTGGTCGTCGTCATCAGGAAGGGATCGAGGATTAACCAAACGATCACAGCCAGGAAAGGGTAGCGAGGCAACAAAATAAGCACCGGCAGGGCTGCCAACAGCCCCAGAACCACCAGCCATTTCTCCGCCACAATTAGATAGGCCATGGCGATGCCCAGCCCTAATCCCAGAGGGATGAGCAGCCAGTGGAAATCAAGATTCAATTTGTTGACGGCTTTAACGGCTTTCGCAGGAAAAAAACGTGTTGCCACCATGTCGCTACTCCTAGCTCATCGTGGATCCGCCGTTGCCGCGGCGGACCTCATCCACCAAAAACCCGCGCCGCTTCAGATACTCGACAATCCGCCGCGCGTTGGCCTCCGGCGTGAAGCGCACCGTATCCAGCGTAATTTCTGGGTTCTGCGGCGGTTCGTAGGGGTCGTCCACGCCGGTGAAGCCGGTGATCTCGCCCCGCCGCGCCTTGGCATACATCCCTTTGATATCGCGCTGTTCGCAGACTTCCAGCGGCGTATTCACGAACACTTCCACGAAATGGTCGCTGCCCACCAGGCTGCGCACATCGTTGCGCGTCGCCCGGTAGGGACTGACGGCCGCCGTGATGACCAGGCCGCCGTGGCGCACGATTTCCGACGCCACGTAGCCGATCCGGCGAATGTTAATATCCCGGTCTTCCTTGCTGAAGCCCAGGCCCCGCGACAGATGGGTGCGCACCACGTCGCCGTCCAACACCGTGACCTGGCGGCCGTGCTCCAGCAGCAGCACGGTCAGCACTTCGGCGGTCGTGGACTTGCCGGCGCCGCTCAGCCCGGTGAACCAGAGGCACACCCCCTGCCGATGGCGCGGCGGGTAGGTCTCGGCCAGGATTTCGGCCACTTCGGGCCGCGTGAACCACGTCGGCAGCCGGTGTCCGTTGTTCAGGTATTCCTCGCGCACCTGGGTGCCGGAGATGGACGCCGTGCGCGCATTGGCCGGGACCTTAGAGATTTCGTCGTAGCGTTCCTCGTCGGGCAGGTAGACCAATTCCCGGAAAGGAACCATGCCGACCCCTAACTCCTGGCTGAAGCGCTCGACCAGTTCCTGAGCGTCGTACGGCCCGTAGAACGGCTTGCCCCTGGAGTCCACGCCGGGGCTGGCGTGGTCGCGCCCGACGATGAGGTGATTCGCCCCGTAGTTGCGCCGGATGAGAGCGTGCCAGAGCGCCTCGCGCGGGCCGGCCAGCCGCATGGCCAGCGGCAGCAGCGAGAGCAGGATGTGGTCGGGGTCGTAATAGCGCGCCGCCAGCGCCTTGTAGGTCCGCACCCGGGTGAAGTGATCCACGTCGCCGGGCTTGGTCAGGCCCACCACCGGATGCAGCAGCAGCACGCCGTCCACTTCCTGGGCCGCGCGCTTGGTCAGTTCCTCGTGGACCCGGTGCAGGGGGTTGCGCGTCTGGAAAGCCACGACGTTCGGCCGGCCGAAGGACTCCAGCCGGGCGCGCGTTTGGGCCGGCGTCAGGCGCAGCTCCTGAAAATCGTAATGGCGCGGCAGCTGCAAGACCTGCAAACGGCCGGAGATATTCAGCCGGCCCCAGCGCTCCATCTCCGCGACCAGGGGATGGCGCAGATCGCGAGTGCCCAGGACTTTCTGCGCCAGTTCGGCGCGATCCCACTCGTAAATCTCGTCGATGGTTATCACGGCCAGCAGTTCGTTCTTGGCGTTCCGCAGCGCAATTTCCTGGTCGAGGCGAATGTCCGGCCCCGGCTCGGCGGGCAGGGTGACTGGGATGGGAAAAACGTGGCCGCTGGTCAACCGCATCTCGTCCAGGATGCGCCGATAAGCCTCTTGCCCCACAAAGCGGTCGAGCGGGGAGAACGCGCCCGCGGCCAATAGCTCCAGGTCACAGACCGAGCGCTCCGACAACTGCAAGGAGGGCAGCCGGTTCGCGCGCGCTTTCCGGTCTTCAAACTCCGCGGCCGGGACCATCAGGTCCACCAACTTGCCGCCGTAGGGGGAATTCAAAATCGGGACGTTCACGTTCATGTTAGCCAATTTGTAATTGCTCCAATCTTTCTTTCTCTAATTCGGTTTCCGTTCAGGGCAGGTTAATCGCGTCCACGTCGTTCGCCGTCAGCCCCCAGGTGCTGCCGTCGAAGTAGAGTACCGGCGAGTAGGTACAGGCCGTGACGTCGCCTAAGGAGGTGGGCGTGCAGATGAAGACGTCCTCGTCGTCACCGGAGACGCCGGTCACGGCGAAGACGTCCGCCGCTGATAGGTAGATGTCACCGTTGGCGGCCACGTTGACCGCGTCAATGTCCTCGTTGGTGTCCCCCAGACCGACGTCGGACCCGTCGAAGTACATCGCCCAGGTACCGCTGGTGTTCTCGCCCAGCGTGATCGGCGTGAAGGCCAGCAGGTCTTCGTCCTTGCCGGCGGCGCCAGACACCGCGGGGCTGCCAGTGGTCGAGATCAACAGCCGACCGTCAGACAGAAGTTCTATCGCGTCAATATCCTCGCTGGTCGTATCCAGGCCGACGTCGTCCCCGTCGAAGTACAGGCTGAAGCTTCCGGCGGTGTCGTCGCCGAGCGAGGTGGCCGTGAATTCCACGACATCCCAATCGTCTACCAGGAGCGCGCCCAGCGTGGCCGGCTCCTCCAAGGATATTAAGATCGTGTCAGCGTCCACAATGTAGAAGGCGTCCAGGTTCTGCGCGCTGGCCGTTATGCCTACGTCAGAGGCGTCGAAGAACATGGACCAGTTTGCGCCATCGAAATAGAGGATGTCCACGTCCTGCGCCGTCACGCCGCCCACAGTACCGCCGTTGCTTAGAGACAGGTAGATTGCCTGGCCAGACGGCGTCGGAGTGATCGTCGGCGTGGGCGTCGGCGAAGGCGTCGCCGTCACGGTCGCCGTGTTGCTCGGCGTCGCCGTCGCGGTCGGCGTGGGCGTCGGCGAAGGCGCGGTTGTCGCGGTCCGCGTGGGGGTAATCGTCGGCGTGTTGCTCGGCGTCGGCGTCGTGGTCTCGGTGGGCGTCGGCGAAGGCGTCGCCGTCGCGGTCGGCGTCGGCGT
>DAOTXG010000488.1:0-4216 GCA_034435515.1 Anaerolineales bacterium | reverse complement strand
CCGCGCCCACTCGGCATACATCTTCCCGGAAGGATGCAGACCGTCGCCGGCAATGAGCGACGCGTCGCTGGCCGCTTTCCGTGAGACGGGCGTCACGTCCACGTAGCGCGCGCCATGGCGCTCTGCCTCCTCGCGGTTAATCGCGTTGAAGGCGTCAATCTCGGCGGCGATGCGCGCGCGGTTCCGGCCAACTGCAAAGGGCGTCGCGCCCCAATCGGGGATGGAGAGGACGAGCACTCGCCCCGGCTTGCCGCCCGCGAACTCAATCGCCCGCTTCAGCAAATCCACAAATTGCCGGCGATACTCGTCCTGGCCGCGTCCCCGGTATTGATTATTGACGCCGATCAACAGCGAGACGAGATCGAACGTCCCCGCCGGGGCCGCGCGGTCAATCCCGGCCCGCAGTTCGTCGGTCGTCCACCCGGTCGTGGCGATGATAAGCGGGTCGTCCATTGGCATCCCCTCGGCGCGCAGCAGCGCCGCGAGCTGCATCGGCCAGCGTTCAGCCGGCGCGACGCTTTCGCCGATGGTATACGAGTCGCCTAAGGCCAAAAAGCGCATAACGTCTTGTCGCCGAGGAAAACGCGGGATGCTCCCCTGGAATAGGGGCCAGCGCAGAGTGTATACCCGATTGTGCTGGAGGGGCAACTTTTGCGGTCAGTTGGGGTTGCATATTGGCAGGAGGGGGCGGAAATCGGCAGTTCCCGCCGACTTGACAATCTTGACAGTAAAGACTATACCATAGGTAGTACGGTAGTCCTATGGAAGAACCGCTTGACCTTGTCGTGAAGGCTGCGTTACGCCGGGCGGGAATATGACAACAGCCGACTTGATAAGGCGCAACCGATTTGAGGATTTGCAAGTGCCGCGGCTTGAGGCAGAGTTTCCGAGAATGAGGAGCGTGACATGCGCCGGCGATCGCCAGTCGCCGGGGTAGGGTCACGCTTTTTTGTTCCGTCGGCCCGGCGGTACGGGAGGCCAGCAATGACTGAAACGCACACACCCCTGGTGATCGAAATTGTGGCCTATGCGCCGACCGCCTATTATCACTGCACACACTGCGAGGTGATTTGGAAGGGGAGCGGCTTCAGCGAGGGCCTGCACGAGGAACAGGTGAGGAGCGCGTTGCCGCCCGACCTGCTGCAGGACTATCAGGCGGTTTCGGATTGGGTGCGCCGCCTGCTCCGGCTGCACTGCGACGGCCTGATCGTCAAAGTCATCGACGCGGCCTCGGTCGAGGGGATGTGGAAAACGCTGCGGCATGGCCTCAGCCGTTACCCGGCGGTGATCGTGGGCGGCCGGAAATTCATCGGCGCCGATTTCAGCGCAGCCGAGGCGGAGATTTCGCGGCAGTTGGAGCCGGTCTCCGCGCCTGCTTGAAAGACGGCGCTCAGAAACAGTCTCTTGGCCTGTTTCCCGCACCCACAAAATCGCTTTGTTCGGACAGCAGTCCCAAAGGGATGCTTCGCGATTGCACTGTCGTCCGGGCCAGCCGCAGTGCAACTGCGGCTGAAACGGCGGAAAATAGGCTTAGTCTTGGAGGAGAAGGAGGTGCCCGCGGATTAGACACGACTTGGATTGTGCTTATCTTATTCTGGCTATCTTACTTGAAAGGAGTCAAATGTGAACACGTTATGGGTTGTCATCGTGGGGGCGGCCGTCATTTACCTGGCGTACAACTATTACGCCAAGCGCATTGACCAGACGGTCATCCAGGCCAACGCCAGCAAGGCGACGCCGGCCAAGATGTACATGGACGGCGTGGACTTCATGCCCGCCAGCCGCAACGTGCTGTACGGCTACCACTTCAAGTCCATCGCCGCCGCCGGGCCGATTGTGGGCGTGATTACCGCGGCCAACCTGTGGGGCTGGCTGCCGGCCATCCTGTGGCTGGTGATCGGCGTGTCGTTCATCGGCTGGGCCAGCGACTATTCCGCCATCATGCTCTCGGTGCGGAACGACGGCAATAGCATGAGCGCCATTGCCCACAAACTGATCGCGCCGCGCACGCGCACGATCCTGTTTGTGTTCATCTTCTTCTATCTGCTGCTGGTCGCCGGCGCGTTCGTCGGCATCCTGGCGGCCATTCTGGCGGCCCGCCCAGACGTGCCCTTCGGCATCCTGATACTTGCCATTATGGGCCTCGCCGCCAGCCAGATGCTCTACAAGATGAAGATGAACCTGCCGCTGGTAACGCTGATTGTTGTCGGCGTGACATTGCTGGCCATGATCCTCGGCCCGGTGGGCCGCGCGGTAGTCGAAGGCAAGCAAGTTGAGGGCCCGGTGAGCGGGGTGGTGGTAGGCATAAACTCGGCCATCAATCAGATCACGGGCGGCAAAGAGCTGTATACCGTCACCGATCCGACCGCGGCTGATCCGCGCATTCCCGCGCCGGGCGCAGACGGCAAACGGCCCGCGACCGCGGTCTATGATCCGGCCACCGGCCTGATCAAGACGCTGCCGTCTTACCTCTTCTGGGCGTTGTTCCTGTTCGTCTTCTCCTACCTGGGCGCCAACCTGCCCATCTGGCGCTTCGCCCAGCCGGTGAACTATATCGGCTTCTGGGTCACGCTCATCACCATCGGGTTGAGCGCATTGGGCGCCGTCCTCGCGCCGTTCACTGGCATCACGACTAAGGTCGGCGATCAGACGTTCCCCATCGCCCAGTTCGTGCTGCCCGCTGTCAAGGACCTCGGCTTTGCCCTCAACCCGGCCGCAGCCTGGCAGCCGCTGTGGCCGATGCTGTTCGTGACGATTGCCTGCGGCGCGATCTCCGGCTGGCACGCGCTCTTTGGCTCGGTCGGCACGGCCCGGCAGTTGGAGTACGAAACCGATGCGCTCCCCGTGGGCGGCGGCGCGATGTTCTCCGAGAACACACTCGCCTTGCTCTCCCTCGTCGCGGTGTCTATCGCGGGGGCAGGCGGCGGCGGCGGCCGGTTCGCGGCTGGAGTCGGCAAATTGCTGTATTCAGCCACCTTCGGCGCGCTGCCCGAGGCCTTTGGCACAGCCCTCGGCTTCGGCGCGTTTGTGGTGATCGTGCTCACGGTCGTGCAGCTGGTCTTCCGCGTGATGCGCGTCACCCTGACCGAATGGGTGGGTGAAATGGTCCCCGCCGTGAAGAATATGCACGTCTCCACCATCATCTCGATGGTGTTGACGCTGGCGCTGGTGCTCACCGGCACGTGGGTATACCTGTGGCAGTTGTTCGGCGCGTCCAATCAGCTCATGGCCGCGCTCAGCCTGCTGCTGGTCACCGTCTGGCTCAAGAGTGAGAAGCGCAACCCGGCCTACGCGCTGTGGCCGATGCTCTTCATGTACATCACGACGCTCGCGGCGACGCTGGTAACGGCGCGCAACCTGTACGTCACGATTGCGACCAAACCGGCGCTGGGCGCCCTGCCGGTGACCGGCGCGTGGGCGATGATCATCGTGGCCGTTCTGTTGATCGTGGCCGCGCTGATGATCGGCTACGATGGCTGGCAGGCGTATCAACGCTACGCGAAGGGCGAGACGCCAGCCCCCAAACCGGCTGCGGCGGCGGGCGACTAGCGTCGCCCCATCTGCTCGGCCAGCGCGCGCAGGGCGGTGAAGAACTGCACGGCGTCGTCCTGCCTGGGATCAGGCAGCGGGACGTGCAGTTCGATTTGGGGATACTCCCGGCGGGAGGCGAGCCGCCAGACGGTCGGCCGCACCTTGCGGGCCGCCGCCAGCGCGCCGGGCGCGATTTGACGCGAGAGTGATCGGGTGGGCGCCGGGGCCCGGAACCGGGCCTCCGCGAGGGCCTCGGCTTCCCACCCTCTTGTCTCGCCCCGGTGCAGGGTTTCGCGTTCGCTCCAGCTGCCAGGGGCGGACAGTTCGTATTCGAACTGTGGCGCGGCGTTCAGCTGGCCGCGCACGATGAGCATGTCGCGCCGCCCGCGCAGGCGCGCGAGCAGCCAGAACCACGGCACGTCGCGCGGCTCCAGCACCAACACTAGCTCGACTCGCCGGAAAGGGGGTCTGGCTTTGGCGATGCTCAGTTCGACCGCCGAGGAACCCAGCCAGCGCAAAGTGGTTTTCTCGCCCAGGCGCGGCAGCCCGGTCTGCATCCACTTGAGCACGGCGTTGCCGCGCCGGATATTCCAGACCACGCCGAGGGCAAACCAGCCCATGACCACGGCCACGAGGATGAAGAGAAGGGCTTGAGTCGGATCCATAGAGATTGCTGATTTGTGAT
>DAOTXG010000487.1:0-7941 GCA_034435515.1 Anaerolineales bacterium | reverse complement strand
CCTACGAACTGCGCTTTGCCGTCCAAGATACCGGCCTCGGCATTCCGCCGGAACAACAGCACCGGCTCTTTCAATCGTTCAGCCAGGTGGACGCCTCCACCTCGCGCAAGCATGGCGGCACCGGCCTGGGCCTGGTCATCAGCCAGCGCCTGTGCGAACTCATGGGCGGGCGCATGTGGGTAGAAAGCGCCGGCGTCCCCGGCGAAGGCGCGACCTTTCACTTCACCCTCAGAGCCGAAGCCGCCCCGGCGATCACGCGCTGGCTCTTCCACGCCCCGGATCAGCCGCACTTGAAGGGGAAACGCCTGCTGGTCGCCGACCGCAACGCCGTCAACCGGCGCAGCCTCGAGCAGCAGGCCCGGGTCTGGGGGATGGAGGTAGACGCCGCCGCTACAGCCGACGAGGCGCTGGCGCGCCTCGAGTCCGGCCCAATCCCGGATGCGGCCATTTTCGACTTGCAGTTTCCGGAAGCGGATCTCGCCCGGTTGACTCGCGCCCTCTGTGATGAAAATGGAGCGCTCCGGCGGCCCCTGATCTTGTTGACCCCGATCAGCCGGCTGCCGACGACCGGGGAGTTGAAATTCACGGGTTACCTCACCAAACCGGTGAAACTGGCGCACTTCTATAGCGTGCTGATCCGCGTGTTGGCTGGGGAAGCGGCGGCGCAGGACGTGGAAGCGATGATCCCCGCCAGCCAGGGCCTCGACGCGCGCATGGCCCAACGCCTCCCGCAGCGCATCCTGCTGGCCGAGGATAATGTGGTTAACCAGCAAGTCACGCTCGAATTCCTGGCCCGGCTGGGCTACCAGGCCGACGTCGCCGCCACCGGCCACGCCGCGCTGGCGGTGGTCGCCCGGCGCGTTTACGACGTGATCTTTATGGATGTGCAAATGCCGGAGATGGACGGGCTGGAGACCACGCGCCGCATCCGGGAACTCGAAACCCGCCTCGGCCCGGCGCGCCCGCGGGCGCACATTATCGCCATGACGGCCAACGCCTCGCCAGACGACCGGGCGGCCTGCCTGGCCGCGGGCATGGACGACTACTTGAGCAAACCCATCCAGCCCAAAGAACTGCGCCGGGCGCTGGAGCGGACGGCCGGCGCCGGCTCACAGGCGTCACGGGGCGAGGCCGAGACGGCCTCGGCCGAGGCGACGCTCGACGAGGCGACGCTGGCCCGCCTGGAGCAGATCAGTGCTCCCGGCCAGGCGGCTTTCCTGGAGAAGTTGGTCGAGTTGTACCAGAAAGAGGCGACTAACCTGCTGGGGGCCATGGAACAGGCCGTGCAGGGCCAGGAGGCGGTCAAATTGAAACTGCTGGCGCACACCCTCAAGGGTGCCAGCGGCAACCTGGGCGCGAACCGGATGCGCGCCCTGTGCGCCGCACTCGAGGCCCGGGCCAAAAGCCCTCCGCCCGACTGGGACGCCATCCAGAGGCTGCTGGCGCAGGCCCAGAGCGAGTATGCGCGCGCCCGGCGCGCGCTGGAAGAGTATCTGGCGCGAGGAGGCGCGGCGTGACGATCTTGATCGTGGACGACTCCGAGAGCCAGCGATTTTTGCTGACCTCGATCCTCGCCAGCGCGGGCTATACGGACGTAATGAGCGTCGCCTCCGCGCGTGAGGCCCTGGAGCTCTTGCAGGTTGAGGCGCCGGGCCAGGCGAGTCGGGACGGGAACCCGCCGGCGCCAGACGTCGAGTTAATCCTCATGGATTTGACTATGCCGGAGATGAACGGCGTCGAGGCCTGCCGCCAGATCAACCGGCCCGGCGACGTTTTGGATATTCCGGTGATCATGGTGACGGCGAGCACGGAGATGGAAGACCTGCAGGCGGCATTCGAGGCCGGGGCGCTGGACTACATCACCAAGCCGGTCAATGCGATTGAGCTCCAGGCGCGGGTGCGCTCGGCGCTGCGGCTGAAACAGGAGATGGAGCGCCGCAAAGCGCGTGAGCGAGAGCTGCTGCAGACAACTGAACAGTTAGCCAAAGCGAACGCCCGGCTGGAGCGCCTCTCGGCCTCCGACGGCCTCACCGGCCTGGCCAATCGCCGCCACTTCGACGTCCGCCTCGAGCGCGAATGGAAACGCGCCCTGCGGGTCAAGCACCCCCTGGCGTTGATCCTGCTGGACGTGGATTACTTTAAGCCTTACAACGACACGTACGGGCATCAGAGCGGCGACGACTGCCTGAGGCAGGTCGCTCGATTCCTCATCAGCGCCGCCCACCGCTCCGACGACCTGGCCGCCCGCTATGGCGGCGAGGAATTCGCGCTCATCCTGCCGAACACTAACCTGGCCGGCGCCCTCCACGTGGCTGAACAGCTGCGGACCGACGTCGAAGCGCTGCGCCTGCCGCATCACGCCTCGTCGGCGAGCGAATGGGTTACGCTCAGCCTGGGCGTCGCGGCGATGGTCCCCACGCTGGGCGCGACTTCCGGGGAGCTCATCGCCCTGGCCGATCAGGCGCTCTACCGCGCCAAGCAGTCTGGCCGCAATCGCGTGCAAGCCGCTGCTTAGAACTCGTCTAAGAACAACTTCCCGTTTTCTAGCGTAGGAGCGGTTTTCAACTGCGAGGGGCGCGGCTACAAGCCGCTCCCACGGTGGTGAAAGTGCGGAAGTTACTTTTAGACGGCCCTTTAGGCCACCCACCCCTCCGGCGCGGACAGGGCTTTGCGCTGGGCGCGATTGAGCCGGGCGTACAGGCTGTAGACGAAAATCGCCTCAGGCGTCTTCAGCCGCTCCCCGTTTTGCGCGACGACGCCGCCCGCTTTCGCGTCGGCTTGCGTCTGGGCGGCGAGCTGCGCCAGGCGCTCACGGCCCAGGGCCTGCTCGGCGGCCAGGAGGATGTCCACCTGCGCCTGGGTCAGCGGCTTCGAGATGCCTGCCCCGCGCGCGACCAGCCGCAGTTCTTCGTCCACAATGTTGAGGGTCGGGTGCACGGGTTCCGGTTCCGGCTCTGGCGGAGGGGGCGGCGGGCTTGGGGGCCGGGGTCTTTGAGGCCGCTCGGCGGGCCGGGGCGGCTTCCGGCGGGCCTCGCCCCAGGGCCTTTCAGCCGGCAAACGCCGGTGAGAATCGTCCCACGTTCTTTCGGGTGGCATTGGCCGGCGAGAGTCGTCCCAGGTTCTTTCGGCGGGCATCGGCCGATGGGAGTCATCCCAGGGCTTTTCGATCGGCAGACTCCGCTGGGCCAGGAAAGGTTTGGACTTTGATTTGCTCCCGGGCGGCGCGAGGCGCGCCGCCTCTTCTGGCGGCAGCTGCGCATACGCCAGGGAGATCACCAGTGCAGAGAGCGGACGCTGCGGCGAGGCCTGCCTTTCGTCGCGCGCCTGGTCCACTACGGCCAGCAGGCCCCTTTCGCCCTGGCTGACCCAGAGCGCGTGCAGGATATCCATGCGCGGCCAGTTGGCCCCAATGCCAGCCTCGCACAACCGCTGGTAAGCCTCGGGCGTCATGCCCGGCCAGTCCGCGCCAAAAGCCAGGCGGGGCTTTTTGGGAAATGGCAGGCGTTCGTAACGGCCGTCCGGCAGGCGGCGCTCGTGGAAGATTTCGGCCAGCGCTTCGTCGTCGCAACGCTGACGGGCCAGGAACAGGAACACTCCGCCCGGCGTGCGGCGGCGGTTGATGCGCTCGATCAGCATCCCGCCCGCGGCCTCGACGCGCTGCGTTTCCTCCAGCAGCGCGCGCGCGTCTTCCGGGCCGAGATACACGACGAGGCGCCGGATTTGATCCACCGGCCCCGGCTGCGTTTCCCCCAACTCGCGCGCGATTTGCTCGCCTGTTTCCTCAATGATCACCCGTAAATTTTCGTCCGCGAGCACGAGCGGCGGTCTTTCCGGTACGTAAGCGGGAAGGCTGGGCGCGAGGGGGCGCGGCTCTTTGACCCGCCGGGGCGGCCGGCGTAAATCGGTCGGCATTCTCGCCCTGGCCAGAGGTGTCCGAGGCGATTTCTGTTTGACCTGGCCCGGCGGCGGCAGAAGGATGTCGGCCTCCTCCGGCGGCAGTTGTGCGTAGGCGGCCTCCAACAGGAGCGCGGAGAAAGAACGCTTGCGGGAGGCGGCCCGCTGCGCGCGCGCCTCCTCCGCCGCCGCCAGCAGGCCGCTCTCGCCTTTACTGACCCAAAGCGCGCGCAGGATGTCCATGCGCGGCCAGTTCGCGCTAATCCCGGCCTCGCACAACCGCCGGTAGGCCTCGGGCGTCATGCCCGGCCAGTCCGCGCCGAAAGCCGGGGGTTTGTCCAGGAGCGGCAGACGCTCGTAACTGCCGTCCGGCAGGCGGCGCTCGTGGAAGATCTCAGCCAGCGCTTCGTCGTCGCAACGCTGACGGGCCAGGAGCAAGAACACTCCGCCCGGCGTGCGGCGGCGGTTGAGGCGTTCGATCATCATCCCGCCCGCGTCTTCAATGCGCTGCGTTTCCTCCAGCAGCGCGCGCGCGCCCTCCGGGCCCAGATGCGCGGCGATGCGCCGGATTTGATCCACCGGCGCCGGCTGCGTTTCCCCCAACTCGCGCGCGATTTGCTCGTACAATTCCTCGCTCATTTCGCTCCTCAGGCTCAAATACCCATCTACACCACTGTATTTTACACCAGGAGAACCCCCAAAATTACGGCGGTGGCCGTGATGGTCAGGTTGTCGATCTCGCCGACCGGCAACATCTCTACGACCGTCGCCGCCAGCGAAATCAACCCGACTGCGGCGGCTGTGTTCACCAGATTCAAGGCCGGGTTGAAATGGCCGAGCGCATTGAACAACGCCAGAAACGCGAAGCCAAAGACGAAACTGCCCGCGAGCATCGCCGCCGACCCGGCCCAACTCTTGTTGGCGTTGAAGGGCAGTTTCGCCGTTCCCCAGCGCCGCCCGACGATATCGGCCAGCCCGTCGCCGCCGCACATGAGCATGAGGGCCAGGATGCCGACCGACGAGTGCCGCCAAAAGGCGACGGTGCAAACGACGAAGACGATCCCATAATATAACGGCCCGCGCAAAATCTCACGCGCCTCCCCCGTGCGAGTCATGGCCTTCACCGCCGCTTCGTCTCTGATGATGCCCAGCCCCACCAGCACAAACTGCCCGGTGATCGCCAACGGCACGAGCGCGGCCAGATAACGCGCCTGAACCTCCGCGCTGAACAGGTTCCAGCATAACACAAACAGCGGCCCCGTGCCGATGTGGATGATCTTGCGGCTCAAACGCTGCTCGAGCAGCCCGCGATGCGCCAGCGCGTCCATGACCCGCAGCCACGCCAGCGCGACGGCGAAGGTGAGGATGGCGGCGGTGATGTCTTGGGTGAGTTTGTTGGAGAAGAAAGAGTCGAGCCACATGGCGTGTTGCGTATTCCGTATTGCGTATCGCTCTTGATTGATTTCACGGAGCTGCTGTCAACGAATGACCAACGAATAAACGAATTTCCCGCGCGCAGGCTCATTCGTTTACGCGAAGCGGTTGGTCATTCGTTGACAGAGCGCCTCCTTGAAACACATTAAGAGCCTTCGGCAATTGCTCCGGCGATTGAAATCGCAGCAACACAAGGCAAAGTCTGCCTTCGCAGACTGGTTCTTAGCCGCCGGAGGGCGGCTTCGTGTAGTTTGTAAGTGCGGTTTCCCCGGAAGGGGCGCTTTAGTGTAACCGCCAGCAGAAATACCGAATCCTCTCTACGATATTACGGCATACGCAATACGCAACACGCAATACGTTTACCCTCTCCTCCCAAACTGCTTCTCCAACGCCTCCACGCTCAGGTGAATCATCGTCGGCCTCCCGTGCGGGCAGGTGCGCGGGTTGACGCATTGCTCCAGCCGCCGCACGAGCTCGGCCTGCTCGACGAGCGCGAGCACCTGCCCGGCTTTGACGGCGGCGCGTTTGCATACGCGCGCCATGAGCCGGGCCTCGATTTCTGTCTCCAGAACCGTCTCGTCTTCCTCAAAGTCCTCGACGACGACGCGCACCGCGCTGGAGGGATCCACCGACCCGAGGACGGTGGGCAGGGAGCGCACGAGGAAGGTGCTGCCGCCGAAAGGCTCGATGCTGAAGCCGATGTGGTTGAGCGTTTCCATCTGGCTTTGCAGCAGCGCCGCGGCCGCCGGCGTGACCTCGACGGCCACCGGCTCCAGCAAAGCCTGCGACACAATCTGCGCGGCGGCGCGCTGGAGGCTGAAGGCTTCGTACAACACCCGCTCGTGCGCGGCGTGCTGGTCAATCAGGTACAGCCCGTCCGGCCCCTCGGCGACGATGTAGGCCGCGCCGATCTGGCCGATGACGCGGAGGAGGGGAACGTCGGTCGCCGGGAGTTCGGGCTGCGCTGTGGGAGCGAGGGCGTTGGGGGGCAGGGAAGCGGAGGAGGCTGGGGATTGGTAATTGGTAATTGGAGTTTGGAGGTTGGGATTTGGGATTTCTGGCTTTGCCAGCATTCCCCAGTCCGGCGACCACTGTGGCGAGCGGCGTTCTTCGGGGTCAAACGTCCAGCGGCGGGCTTCGAAGTGCGGGACGGGCGCGCGCTCGGTGAGGGCTTTGCGCACCGTGCGCTCAATCGCCGTGAACGCGCCGTCGTAGTTGCGAAAGCGCACCTCGGCTTTGGTCGGGTGCACGTTTACATCCACGTCTTCGGGCGGGAGCGTGAGCAGGATGACGGCCAGCGGGAAGCGCCCGACCATGAGCATGGTGTGATACGCCTGCAGCACCGCCGCCATCAGCCGCGCGTCCTGCACCCAGCGGCCATTGACGAAAAGGGTGATGTCCTTGCGGTTCGAGCGGTTGAGCGAGGGCGGGCTGATGAAGCCTGAAACACGGATCGTATTGCGTATTGCATATTGCGTAGCCCGTTTTTCGCGGAGGAGCGGGTCGTCTTCGTCATCGTCCGCAGGAGATTGAGCAGGCGGAGGTACGTTGTAGTCGTTGTTAATTTCAATTAACTGCCGCGCGATTTCGACGCCGTAGACGGCTGCCAGCACTTCGCGCACGTCGCCGCTGCCGCTGCTTTGAAAAGCCGTGCGGTTGTCGAAGGTGAGTTTGAAGCGCACCAGAGGGTAGGCAATCGCGTAACGCTGGACGAGCGCGGAGATGTGGCTGCGCTCGGCGGTTTCGGATTTGAGGAATTTCAGGCGCGCGGGGGTGTTGAAGAAGAGGTTTTCGACAGAGATCACCGTCCCCTGCGGCGCGCCGATGGACGCGTTTTGGGTGATCGTCCCGGCTTCGAGCCGCATCTGCGTCCCGACGGCCTCGTCGGTCGCCCGCGTGATTAGCGAAACCCGGCTGACCGAGGCAATCGAGGCCAGCGCCTCGCCCCGGAAACCGAGCGTCTGCACGCGGTACAGGTCATCGGCCGAAGCCAGTTTAGAGGTAGCGTGCCGGGCGAACGCGAGTTCCGCCTCCCCCGCCGGGATGCCGCAGCCGTCGTCCGCCACACGAACCAGGTTGCGCCCCCCGCCCTCGACTGTCACCGTGATATTCCGCGCCCCGGCATCCAGCGCGTTCTCGACCAGTTCTTTGACGACCGAGGCCGGGCGCTCGACGACCTCCCCGGCGGCGATTTGCGAGGCGACTTCTTCGGAGAGGAGGCGGATGGGCATGACGGGGATTATATACCAATGTTTTGCCCGTTCTGTCGGCAGCGGATTGGGTAACAGATGGAGCGGATGGAGGCCACCTATCCGTTCCATCCGATATGCCGAAGGCCATCCGTTGCCAATTTCGCCAGCAATATCTTGGAAAAGCCCTGACTTGCCTGGTTGCCCGGCTTGACGCACGGCATATAATCAGTATATCAGCAGTCTGTTGCAATGGAACTCCTCGAACGCGATATCCTCCTGCGCGAACTGGACGCGGCGCTGACAGACGCCGCCGCTGGTGAAGGCCGCGTGGCGCTCGTGAGTGGCGAAGCGGGCATCGGCAAGACCACCCTGGTTGAACAGTTCACGCGCCGCCACCAGGATTCAGCCCGCGTGCTGTGGG
>DAOTXG010000486.1:0-7268 GCA_034435515.1 Anaerolineales bacterium | reverse complement strand
CGCCGCCCCGGCCGCCTCCCGAGAAAGGCCTGGCCGCCTTGTTCTCGCGCAAACCAAAAAAGAAGTAATATGAACTCTTCCCTCGACAGCGTCATCCTGCACTCGCACGGCGCCCGCTTGATCGGTACGTTCTTCCGCTCCACGCTCGACGCTCCATCGCGAAGCATCCCTTTGGGACACTCCACGCCTCCCGCTTCATCGCGAACGGCCTTCGGGCCAGTCCCTTTGGGACGCCCCACAGTTCTTCTCCTGCACGGGATTCCCGGCGTCGAAAAGAACTACGACCTCGCCTACGCGCTGCGCGACGCGGGGTGGAACGCTTTCACTTTTCATTATCGCGGCTGCTGGGGGAGTGAAGGCGATTACACGCTCCCCGGCATCGTGGACGACATCGCCGTCGCCATTGACTATTTAAGCCAGCACGCCCATGTGGATCAACAGCGCCTGGCGGTCGTGGGCCTCAGCCTGGGTGGGTGGGGCGCGGTCATCGTCGCTGCGAGGGATAAGCGAGTGCGCGCCGTCGTCGCTATGAACCCGCTCGTAGACCCTATCGCCAGGCCGGTGTCCGACACCAAAGCCGCCGATTGGGCCTCTATGCTCAGGGGAATCACGGCCGCCAAAATCCAGACCCAGTGGGCAATGCTCACCCCGCTGACCCGCGTAGCCCATCAACTCGCGGGCCGCCCGGCGCTTCTGCTCACCGGCGACGCCGACGAACTCTTCCCGCCCGAGCACATCCGGCCGCTGGCCGACACGCTGCCGCGCGAGACGACCACCTGGCAGCGCATCCCTGGCGCAAGCCATACCTTCGACGAGCACCGCTCGTTGATGGTGCGCACTGTGATTGACTGGCTCACTCAAGTCTTCTCGCTGCTGCCGTCTCTGCCGGCCGGGTTTGCGCTGCGCGCGCCGGCTGAAAGTGATCACGCATGGGTAATGGAGGTGATGGCCGACTGGTGGGGCGGGCGCGACCTGAGCAGCCTCCTGCCGCGCCTGTACTTCCAGCATTTTAACGACGCCAGTTTCATCGTCGAGAAAGAGGGGGAACTGGTTGCCTTTCTCGTCGGCTTCGTGTCGCAATCCCAGCCGCGCACAGCCTACATTCACTTCGTCGGTGTGCATCCCGACCACCGCCGGCAGGGGCTAGGCCGCGCGCTGTACGAGCGTTTCTTCGAGAAAGCCCGCGCCCGCGGCGCGCGCGAAGTCCACTGTGTCACCGCGCCCGTGAACACTGGCTCGATTGCATTTCATGAAACGATGGGGTTTGTGGCGAGCCAGGCGATTCGGGATTATGATGGGCAGGGGGGTGATAGGATAGCATTTACGAAGTTAATCTAAATCCCGTTCTCGGAGGGGATTATGAACAATCAACAAAATTGGCTTGAATGGCTTAAGAACCTTCCTGATGGCGTGAAGGGCGCTATTGCCCTGGTCATAGCAATTGTGGGCTTCATCGTCGTTTTTCGCGACAACCCTTATCTCTATGTCACCGTCAGCGGCGCGCTTTTCCTCGCAACGCTTCTAGGGCTATGTTTATATATAGCCTTTGCCAAACGTTCCTCCTCTATTCAACTAGCAAAAGAACCGCCTGAAGGAGTAAAGCTACCCCGCTATGAGAAAAAGCATCGCGTCCTGGCTTACGTGGGCATTGCCACTATTCCTATCGTGGTTGCTGCCATACTCTATTTCCCACGCAGTCGCTCTGTTGTAGTGACGGGAATTACTGGCCGACCCCCACCCACACCTTTTGTCTTCTCTCCTGCCCAGCCGGATGAAACGCTCCTCATCATTGCAGACTTCGACAACCGCAGCGCCGGGCAAATTGGTGTTGACCCCGCCCAGCGAATATACAACCTGATAGCCGAGAAGTTGCCTGGCAGTAACGTAAAACTGCGGGTCGAACAGTATCATCAACCCATCAAAGATACTGCTGAGGCTCGCGGTGTGCTGAAAGCCCATGGCGCAACAATTTTGATTTGGGGCTGGTTTGATCAAATCGGAGCTGAACCGAATATTGAATTGGATGAAGAGCGGATCAAACTGAGCAATCCAAACTCTCCTGAGTTTAGCCTGGCAACTCCGGAAAGTTTTGTTATCCGCTTCACTCAGGAAATTCCGGCGCAAGCCGGGTATACCGCCTTTTTTGCGTTGGGGATGATGCAGTATCAACTAGGAGCGACCGACGTCGCGAAAGAGTTTTTCTCTCAAGCCATTGCCAGTACCCAAGAAGCCACTACAAGTGCAGTTAACCCGTGGGAAGCCTTAATGTGGCGTGGAAATATTTATTTCTGGGGAGGCGAGTACAATTTAGCAATTGCTGACCTTACCAAATCGTTGGAACTCCATTCGCATCGAGAGGGATACCACAATCGGGGCTGGTCTCATATCTACTTGGGTAACTATACTGCTGCTCTCGCTGACTTCAATGAAGCTGTCAAGGTTGACGCAGGCTACACTGATGCGTACTATGGTCGGGGCGTGGCTTACCGCAGATCAGGAAATTATGCCGCTGCCATCGCCGATCAGACTAAAGTCATTAAGATTGATCCGAATTACGCAGGTGCATACTACAGCCGTGCCCTCGCTTACGATGCGCAAGGTAAGTACGACCTAGCCATTGCCGACTACACCAAGGTCATCGAGATTGATCCGAACTACAATAGCGCATACTTCAACCGTGGTAGTGCCTATGGGACTATAGGTGAATATGATAAGAGTGTTGCGGACTTCTCCATTGTCATCGAACGCGAGCCCCAGAACCAATACGCCTACTTCGGGCGTGGCTACACCTACGGCGCGTTAGGCAAATACGATCTCGCCATTGCTGACTACACCGAAGCCATTCGCATTGACCTCAAGTACAAGGAAGCCTACTTCAGTCGCGCCGCTGCTTACGGCGCGCAGGGCAAGCATGATCTCGCCATCGCCGACTATACCCAAGCCATTGCTATTGATCCAGATTACGAAGATGCGTATGCTAATCGCGGCTTGGTCTATAGATTAGTGGGTAACTATGAGGCAGCCATCAGGGATCATGACAGATCTATTGAGCTAGATCGAAATGATGCAGCAAATTATGTGATGCGTGGCAACACCTATGGCGCGCAGGGCAAGTACGATCTGGCGATTGCCGACTATACTCAAGCTATTATTCTCGATCGAGATTTTGCGGGCTATTACACCGGGCGTGGCAATGTTTATGCAGACTGGGGGAAATACGACGAAGCCATTGCCGATTATCAAAAGTCAATCAGCCTGGATCCTGCACCCTACACTTATTGTGTCCTCGGCATCACCTACACCAAAGCAGGCGATTTCTCCTCGGCTATCTCGGCCCTCGAACTAGGCGTAAAATTGGATGCAAAATCAGAATTCCCGTGGTGCAAAACTGCGCTGGATAATGCACGCCTCGGCACACCAACACCCTAAAAATGTTCAGGCCAAATATAGAAGACAGGCACCATGACTGCTCACCCCTCTGCACCCGAAGCCGCCGCTGAGCGCCTGTATACTGGCGAAGAAGCCCTGGCGCTTGGCGACATCGGCCCGTACGAGTTAATCGAAGGGAGAATTGTGCGCATGAGTCCTACCCAACCTCAGCATGGCAACTACGAATATCGCCTGGCAAAAGTGCTGGGTGATTTTGTGGATCGACACCGGCTGGGCCAGGTGCAAGTGGGCGAAGTCGGCATCTACGTGAGGCGCAACCCGGATACCGTGCGCGCCGCCGACGTGCTGTTCATCTCGAACGAGCGGCTGGCTAAAGCCAGCCCAGCCGGTTTCCTCGACGTCGCGCCGGAACTCGTAGCCGAAATCGTCAGCCCGGATGACCGTTGGACAGAGATCCGCCAGAAAATTCGCGAGTACCTCAGCGCCGGGGTCAATGTGGTGTTGGTGTTTGACCCCTCTGAGCGAACGATTATCGTCTGCCGCTCCCCCACCGACCAGCGCGAATTGACGACGGCTGACACGCTTACACTCGAAGACATCCTGCCCGGCTTCAGCGTACCAGTCGCCGAGCTGTTCTCATGAACAAACTCACTACCCTCTCCGAAGCCATCGCCCAGCACGTCCACGACGGCGACCTGGTGTACGCCGCCGGGTTCACGCACCTCATCCCCTTCGCCGCCGGGCACGAGATCATCCGGCAGGGGAAGAAGAAACTCACCGTCGCGCGCGCGACGCCGGACATCATTTACGAGCAGATGGTCGCCGCCGGGTGCGTGCGCAAAATTATCTTCTCGTACTCCGGCAATCCGGGCGTGGGGTCGCTCCGCCTCCTCCGCGCCGAGATGGAAGCCGGGCGGCTCGAATACGAGGAGTACAGCCACTTCGCGATGATCACCCGGCTCACGGCGGGCGCGGCGGGCCTGCCCTTTCTGCCGATGAAATCGGTCGGGACGGAAGACCTGGTGAAAGCCAATCCGCAGTATCGCACAGTGGCCGACCCCTACTCCGGCGAAGCGCTGAACGCCGTCCCCGCGCTCAACCCGGATGTCGCCATCGTCCACGCCCAGCGCGCCAGCGCCGAGGGCGACACGCAAATCTGGGGCATCATCGGCGAGCAGAAGGAAGCCGCCTTTGCCTCGAAGCGCGTCATCGTCACCGCCGAGGAGATCGTGGACGAGGCCGTCATCCGCTCTGACCCGAACCGCACGATCATCCCTGGCCTGATCGTGAGCGCGGTGTGCCACGCGCCCTACTGCGCGCATCCCTCGTACACGCAGGGCTACTACGACCGCGATAACACGTTTTACCTGGAATGGGATAAAATTTCCTCGTCGCCGCAGGGCGTCGCCGCCTGGCTCGACGAATGGGTGTACGGCGTCAAAGACCGCGACGAATATTGGGCCAGGTTGGGCCACGAGACGCGCGAGCGGCTGAAGGTCAAGCCGAAGTGGAGCCAGCCCGTGAATTATGGAGAGTTCTAGCAGATAGCGTATGGCTGATAGCAGATGGCTTATCGCTGTCGCTGTTTGGGCAGTCCCCCGAAAGTCACTATTGGGTAGTGGATGAGTCTGTCAGCGGATGGGTAGCGGATTAGCGGATAGGCGCTCGATTCATCCGCTAATCCGCTATGCCGAAGGCAATCCGCTGACAGACTGATCCGCTCCCCATAATGACCAGGCGACTTTTGAGACACTGCCTTTTTTGATCAACAACTCGCAATACGCGATACGCGATAGGCAATAGGCGATATGCAATACGCGATCAGCGATAGGTGACCCGCCCGCAGGAGGCTGTTATGCTCGAACAAATCAACCTCGATCAATCCGTCTCAAAGACTGAATATAAGCGCCGCCTGCCGCTGCTGCAGGCGCGGCTCTATGACCTCGAGCACGCGGTGTTCAACGCCCGCATCCCGGCGGCGATTGTGTTCGAGGGCTGGGCGGCGGCGGGCAAGGGCAGTACCATCAACGTCCTCGCCGAGCGCATGGACCCGCGCGGGTTCCGCGTCGTGCCCATCACCCCGCCGCGCACCGCCGAGACGCGCTATCCCTGGCTGCACCGCTTCTGGCTCAAAATCCCGGCCTCCGGCCAGATGGTCGTCTACGACACTTCGTGGTATCGCCGCGTGCTGATTGAGCGCGTCAACAAGACCGTCCGCAAGCGCGAATGGCAGGAAGCCTACGAGGACATCCGCGACTTTGAGAAGCAGCTGGCGGACGACGGCGTGATCCTCCTCAAATTCTGGCTGCACATCGGCGAGAAAGAACAGGCCAGACGGCTCAAGAAACTGCTCAAGGACAAACTGACGGCGTGGCAGGTGACCGACGAGGACGCCGCGCAGCACCAAAACTACAAGAAGTATCTCGCCGCCGTCGAGGAGATGCTGGCGCGCACCGAGGCGCCGCACGCGCCGTGGATCATCGTCGAGGCGACTGACCGCTATTACACGCGCCTCAAAGTCTGCGAGACCCTCATCGGCGCGCTCGAGCGGCGGCTGGGCGATCAGGCCCCGCCTCTGCCGCCGGGCGACCAGAAAGTCCGGCGGAACGCGCGCGCCGCCAAAAAGGAGGCCGCCCATGCTTGAGCAAATCAACCTCAAAGCGCGCCTTACCCGCGCCGAGTATACAAAGCAGATCACCCCGCTGCAGAACCAACTGCATCTCCTGGGTTATCAGGTGTACGAGCAAAAGCGCCCGGCGGCGCTCGTGTTCGAGGGCTGGGACGCAGCCGGCAAGGGCGGCGCGATCAAGCGCCTCACCGAAAAACTCGACCCGCGCGGCTACGTGGTGTGGCCGATTGCCGCGCCCTCCGGCGACGACAAGGCCCGGCACTACCTCTACCGTTTCTGGCGGCGGCTGCCGGAGCAGGGCCAGATCGCCATCTTCGACCGTTCGTGGTACGGGCGGGTGCTCGTCGAGCGCGTCGAGGGCTACTGTTCCGAGGCCGCCTGGCAGCGGGCCTATAGTGAGATCAACCAGTTCGAGCGCCAATTGACCGAGTTCGGCGTGATCCTGTTCAAGTTCTGGATGCACCTCAGCCAGGCCGAGCAATTGCGCCGGTTCAAAGAGCGCGAGCGCACCGACTACAAGCAATGGAAGCTGACCGAAGAAGACTGGCGCAACCGGGGCAAGTGGGAGGACTACGAGCGCGCCGTGGAGGACATGCTGCTCAAGACCAGCACGCACCTGGCGCCCTGGACCATCGTCGAGGCGAACGACAAACTGCACGCGCGGATTAAAGTGTTGAAGACGGTGGTGAGCAGACTCAAGCAAGAACTCAGTTGATATGGGACTTGATCGGAAATAGACGGTCGCTTTTTTTCGCCACGAATTACACGAAAAATTCGCGCTAATTCGCGTAATTCGCGGCAAAAAGACTTTGTTCCGATAGAGTCTAAACGAATTCTGCAACACGTAATGGCAGGGCTTTTCCATTTTCCCTTGACAGAAAACGCCTAATGTGGCGTGGGAGCGGATACGCTTCGCGTCCGCGATAGGTCGCTGGACTTGCCATACGGCTCGCGGTTACAAACCGCTCCCACGACTTTGGAAAAGCCCTGCACGTAATGGCTCATTCGTTTATTCGTTCATCATTCGTTGACAGAACTCCTTGAAACCTATATTGAACCGTAGGCAAATCAGCATGAATTACTCCGCCTCTGAACTTATGACCGTGAACGCGGCGCGGCTGCTGCGCAACGGCGACGTGGTGTTCGTCGGCGTGGGCCTGCCCAACCTGGCCTGCAACCTCGCCCGCCGCCTGCACGCGCCGAACCTGGTGATGATTTACGAAGCGGGCGTGGTGGGCGCGCAGCCCGC
>DAOTXG010000485.1:0-5875 GCA_034435515.1 Anaerolineales bacterium | reverse complement strand
GAATTCGCTACCTGAGTAAAATTTCCTGCGCTCTTGAAACTGGCAATGCTGACGCCATCTGCCTATAATCCAGTCGGCGTGATGGGGCGCGGCGCAAAAGAAGCAATATTAAGTCGCCTGCGCTTATCACGCAAGCGACTTTGTTTTTGACCCGGAAAGTGCATACGATGGCTGAACCTAGTTTTCGCCAATCCATCTACGATCTCCTCTCCAACTGGCGCGGCCTCGACTCGCTCAAAGACCTGTTCTGGTCACAACTCAACTACGATCGGGTCAATCAAACCATCTCCCGCTCCGGTTGGCCCAAAGCCGCCGCCGAGGCGCTGGCTGACCAACCCACCGTGTTTGCCGAAGGCGGTGAGGGCGGTCAGTTCAAAATCCTCTACGCCCGCCTCGCCGGCGACCGCTTGCGGCTGACGGACGAGCGCGCTGTCGTCAACCGCCTCTTGCGCGATTTCCCCTACACCCTGTTCGTCTTCTCCGACAAAGACCAGAAACGCTGGCATCTCGTCAACGTCAAGGACGCGCCTCGCCTCGCCAAAGAAGACGAAGACCGCCACCCGCGCCTGCTCTTCCGCCGCATCGCGCTTGGGCCGGAAGAGCGCGTGCGCACCGCCGCGGAGCGCATGACTTTGCTCGACACCGATACCATTCAACGCGAACTGTTCGGCCTTTCGCCACTGCAAATTCAGAAGCGGCACGACGAAGCTTTTGATGTTGAAAAAGTCACCAAAGACTTTTTTGCCGTTTACCGGCGCATTTTCGAGCAGGCCGAAGCGACTTTGCCCGCCGATGTGAGCGTCGAAGACAGGCGTCTCTATACCCAGCGTTTTTTCAACCGCCTGATGTTTTTGGCGTTTTTGGAACGCAAAGGCTGGATGACCTTCAACGGACGCACCGATTATCTGCGGGCGTTGTTCGAGGATTACTGGCGCAATGACCCCGACAAACGCCGGGAGGCCAATTTCCACCGCAAGCGGCTCAATGCCCTGTTCTTTCTCGCGCTGAACAATCGCTACGAAGCCAATGTGCTTCAGCAAAAGGATTACGACCTGTTTCGTGCGCTGGTGGGCAACGCCCCCTACCTGAACGGCGGCCTGTTTGAGAAGGAAGACGATGATGAGCGCTGGTTCTTTCCCGATGCCGTCGTCGCCAGCATTCTGAGCGACCTGATTTATCACTTCAACTTCACCGTGACCGAAAGCACGCCGCTGGACGTGGAAGTGGCGGTGGACCCGGAGATGCTGGGCAAGATTTTCGAGGAATTGGTGACCGGGCGGCACGAGACGGGTTCGTATTACACGCCCAAGCCGGTGGTGGCGTTCATGTGCCGTGAGGCGCTCAAGCATTACCTGCGCGATGACCTGCCCAATGAATCTTCTGAGACTATTACGCGCTTTGTGGAAGAGCACGACGCGAGCGGCCTACGCAACCCTGAGGCCGCGTTGGAAAGTCTGCGCGCGGTGAAAGCCTGCGACCCGGCCTGCGGGAGCGGCGCTTACCTGCTCGGTCTCCTGCACGAACTGCTCGGCTTGCGTGCCTGCCTGTTTGCAGCGCGCCAACTCGATGCGCGCACGGTGTACGAGCGCAAACTAGAAATCATCCAGAACAATTTGTACGGCGTGGACATTGACCCCTTTGCGGTGAACATTGCGCGCCTGCGCCTGTGGCTTTCACTGGTCGTGGATGATACGCGTAACCCGCTCGAAGACCCGGCTGTGGATGTCTCACTGCCCAACCTGAATTACAAGATTGAAGCGGGCGACAGCCTGACCGCCCCCGACCCTTCGGGCGGGCTGGAGATTGGTTTCCGCCGCCAGTTGGTGGATGAACTGCTGGATGCCAAAAAGAAGTATCTGACTGCCCACGACGCTCAGAAAATCGCCTTGCGCGAAATCATCGAGGCCAAACGTGCTGAAATTATCACCTGGGCCGGGCGCGAGACAGAACAATCTGACAAATCGTCTCACCCCTTCGATTGGGCGATCGAATTTGCCGAAATCTTTGTCGCGCCCACGCCCACCGCTACCTTGAGCGGCGCAAGGGTTGGTTTGGTGAATGCCACAGAGGGGCAGATGGAACCCGCCGCCACGCCACCTGCCGGAATCGGTTTTGACATTGTGCTGGCCAACCCGCCCTATGTGCGCGCTGATGCGCAGTTCAAGCACATTGACAACGAGCGGGAACGCCAGAAGAAGATTGCAGAGTGGCGGGCGTTCCGAGCGCAGCTAAAGAACGCCAAAATTTACAAAACCCTGCACGAGAAGTGGGACTTATACATCCCCTTTCTGGAACGCGCCTACCAACTCCTGCAATCCGGCGGGCAGATAGTCTTTATCATCCCCGATGCCTACAACGCCGCCAAATATGCCGGGAAGTCGCACGAATTCTTCGTGCACAACACGCGCGTGGAGCGGATTGACTTCTGCTCCGAGATTGACCTGTTCGACGCCGGGGTGAACAACACCATTTTGCACTTTGAAAAAGGCGCGCCCCCCGCCGACCACCTGCCAGTGCGTGTTAGGCGTTGGGGAAAACGTGACGAATTTGACGAACACCAACAAAATTTATTAACTCTGCCACAAAAAGAGTTCGGAGAAGCAGTTTTCAGACTTGATGGCAAGAAAAGCGAAATTACAGAAGGCTTTATGACACTGGAGACGATTTGTTATATCAGTGTTGGCATGGTCATCAATGCCGATGAACGAGGACATCAGGGGGCATTCACAACAGAGGATGTTCTTGGAATTGCCAAAGATAACACTCACCCGAAGCGTTTTGCACTCGGAAAGGATGTCGCTAAATGGAAGCTGCAAAATATTCGCTATCTCGAATGGAGCACTAAGCGTGCGCCTAAGCATTTTAGACGCCCAACATTTCCCGAACTACACAATGCCAGAGAAAAGCTTGTTGCCGTGAGGACACCGGGAGCCGAGCCAAAGGTAATTTACGACGATGATTCACTACACTTTGATGCCAGTTCAGTAGGCTTTATACCCTGGCATTTGCTCAAGGGTGTTATAAATAAGTCCATCAGCAAAACAGCTAAATATCGCCACCAAGACCCCCTTGGTGACCGTGAAGCACGCGAGAAGACTTCAAAGCAATTCAACCTGAAATACGTGCTGGCGGTGATGAATTCGTCTTATGCCCGCGACTGGTTGAAAGGCAAACGCCGCAGTAAGATGCACATTTACCCCGACGACTGGAAACAACTGCCCATCGCGCCGCTCTCGCTGGAGGAGCAGAAACCACTTGTGGCGCTGGTCAACAACATCCTGCGCGAATACGAAAAACACGGCTATCCCCTGCCGCCCGCCTCCGCGCAAAAAGTCGCCGCCTGGGAGCGCGAGTTGGATGAGATGGTGGGGAGGCTGTATAGGACGGGGTGAGGGATGACACCCATCTATCACATCACCCACATCCGCAATTTGTCCAATATCATCCAGGATGGCGGGTTATGGTGCGACCAGGTGGTGATGGAGCGGAAGCTGGCGTACGTGAGCATCGCGCATCAGCACATCAAGGAGCGCCGCGCTCAAAAGCAAGTGCCGTGTGCGGCGGGCGGCACGCTGGCCGATTACGTCCCTTTTTACTTTGCGCCGCGCTCGCCCATGTTGTACGTCATCCAGCGCGGCGGCGTGCAAGGATATACCGAAGGTCAACGCCCCATCTTACATTTGGTTTCATCTGCCGAAGCCGTCCGCGCCGCTGGCATTCCCTTTGCCTTTACCGATGGGCACGCCGAAATGGACATCAGCCGCTTCTTTACCGACCTGCGCGACCTGAACAAAATTGACTGGAACATCATGGCGTCAAAATACTGGAGGGACACCAATGAAGACGGCGACCGCAAGCGCCGACGGCAGGCGGAGTTTCTGGCGCATCAATTTTTCCCGTTTACGCTGTGCGAGAGGATAAGCGTCATCAACCAGAGCCTGGCCCGACAAGTCTCGGCCCTGGTCGAACCGCTGGCGCAAAAACCGGTCATAACCGTTGAGCCCACATGGTACTATTAGAAACGGAGTCACCTATGATTGAGTTCAAAAGCGGCAACCTGCTTCAAGCTGATGTGGAAGCGCTGGTCAATACGGTGAATACGGCCGGGGTGATGGGCAAAGGCATCGCCCTGCAATTCAAGCAGGCTTTTCCTGAAAACTTTGCCGCCTACGAAAAAGCCGCCAAACGGGGTGAGATTGTGCCCGGCAAGATGTTTGTTCACAAAACCGGGCAGTTCAACCACCCGCGCTACATTATCAACTTCCCGACCAAGCGTCACTGGCGCGGCAAAGCGCGGCTGGAGGACGTCGAAGCCGGTCTGCAAGATTTGGTGCGGATCATCCGCGAGTATGACATTCGCTCCATCGCTATCCCGCCGCTGGGCTGTGGCTTTGGCGGACTGGATTGGGATGACGTGCGTCCGTTGATTCTCGCCGCGCTAGAAAATTTGCCCGAGGTGCGCGCGTGGGTCTATCCACCTACCGGGGTGCCCGCCGCCGAAAAAATGCCGATTGCCACCAGCCGCCCCAAACTGACGCTGGGGCGCGCTGCGTTGATTGAACTCATTGACCAGTACGCCCTGCCCGGCTACCGCGTCACCCAATTGGAAATCCAAAAACTAGCGTACTTCTTGCAAGTGGCCGGTGAACCGTTGCGTTTGAACTACGTCAAACAGCAATATGGGCCGTATGCCGAAAACCTGCACTTTGTTTTACAGCACCTCGAAGGGCATTACTTGCGCGGCTATGGCGCGCGCAGTGGCGGGTCAAATCTCTATCTATTGCCGGGCGCCAAAGAAGAGGCCGACGCCTTCTTGAGTGAACACCCCGAAACACAGGCGCGTCTGGCGCGTGTTGCGCGCCTGATACAAGGTTTTGAGACGCCCTACGGGATGGAATTGCTCGCCACCGTGCATTGGCTCTCACAGGAAGACCCCGCCGTCAAAAACGATTATCAGGCCACGGCGCGCGGTTTTGAAAACTGGAGCCAGCGCAAGCGCGAACACTTCCGCCCGGAACACATTCAAACGGCGTGGGAAAGATTGCGCCAACAGCAATGGTTGTAGCAGCTGAGGCCATCCGAAACACTTTATGCCCCACGACATCTTAGACAATCGCAGCGAAAAACTGTTGGACTACATCCTCACCACCCTGCCCACCACTGAGCGGGCGCGGTTTGCGGTGGGCTACCTCTTCCTCTCCGGCCTCAAACCTTTGCGCGAGCAGCTGGAACGGCTGACTGAAATCCGCCTGCTCATCGGCAACACCACCGACCGCGAGACGATTGAAACACTGGCCGAAGGCTACAAGCGGCTGGAGCCGGTGGCCGACGCCGCCGAGGCGTGGCGCTACCCCAAGCGCGTTGCCCAACAACAGGCCGTGCAAGCCACCGCCATCAATCTCTCCGAAGCCTTCGCCCTCATGGACCAAACTGATGAGGACGAAGCCATCATCCAAACCGTCATCCGCCTCATCGAAGAACGCAAACTCAAAGTGCGCGTGTATACACGCGGGCGCTTGCACGCCAAAGCCTACATCTTCGACTACGGCCCGGTGTACGACTTGCTGGGCAACCAGGTGCCGCGTCCCGAAAAAGGGTTGGCCGTCGTCGGCTCGTCCAACCTCACCCTCTCCGGCATCGAACTCAACGCCGAACTCAATGTAGTGGTGCACGGCAACGCCAACCACGCCGGGTTGGTGGACTGGTTCGACAAACTTTGGGACGAAGGGCAGGAGTTTGACGCCGCCTTGATGACCGAACTCAAGCGCTCGTGGGCGGGTGGGGTAGCCGCCGAAACCGAGGGGCAGCCGTCGCTGGTGACCCCACACGACATCTACCTCAAGACCCTCTACGAACTAGTGCGCGACCGGTTGGA
>DAOTXG010000484.1:0-6775 GCA_034435515.1 Anaerolineales bacterium | reverse complement strand
GATAGCACCCGCCCATGCCGGCCATGTTGCCGTAGGCCGGGACGATGACCGAGGTGAGAATCTCGTCCCGCTTGAGCGCGGTCGTGAACAGGCCCTTGAAGAACTTGTCGGCGGCGATGTCGCGCTCGCCCTTCGCGCCGGTCGCGGTGAGGGTCGCCTCCATCGCCATCATCACCGTCGGATAATCGGCGGCGGGGTCGGCGTGGACCAGCGCGCCGCCGAGGGTGCCCCGGTTGCGCACCTGCACGTCGCCGATCTGTGCGGCGGCCTCGGCGAGGATGGGGCAGGCTTTCGCCAGTGCGCTGGACCCGGCCACCATCGCGTGCGTGGTCAGCGCGCCGATCTTCACTTCTTTCTTGCCCGCCTTGATGCCGGACAGGCCCTTCAAGCGGCCAATATCCACGAGCGCGCCGGGCGAGGACACGCGCAGTTTCATGCTCGGGAGCAGGCTGTGCCCCCCGGCCAGCAGTTTGGCGTCCTTGTTCTTGCGCAGGACTTCGATCGCTTCCTTCACCGTCTTGGGGCGGTAATATTCGAAATTTGCTGAGTACATAGTTAGTCTCCTCAGTTAGAGTATGGAGTTAGAGTTAGAGTTAGAGTTAGAGTTCCGCCACGCTAACTCCCCACTCTAACTCTAACTTTTTCGCATGGCCCGCCACACCTTCTCCGGCGTCAGCGGCATGTCAATATGCTTCACCCCGAGCGGGGCCAGGGCGTCCATGACCGCGTTCACCACGGCCGGAGTCGAGGCGATGGTGCCGGTTTCGCCTGCGCCCTTCACGCCGAGCGGGTTCGTCGGGGAGGGCGTCTCGGTGCGGGCCACCTCAAAGGTCGGGAAGAACTCGGCCTTGGGAAGCGCATATTCCATCAGCGAGCCGGTGGCGAGTTGACCGTTCTCGTCGTAGACCGCGCCTTCCCACAGCGCCTGCGCCACACCCTGCGCGATGCCGCCATGCACTTGGCCGTCCACGATCATCGGGTTGATCACACGACCCACGTCATCCACGGCCACGTAGCGGAGGATCTTCACTTCACCCGTATCTTTCTCCACCTCGACTACGCAAATATGCGTGCCAAAGGGGAAGGTACAATTGGGCGGGTCATAGTACGCCGTGTCGTCTAGGAATGGCTCCATGCCATGAGGCAGGTTGTACGCGAGCGCCGCCGCACCGGCAAGGTCCTGGATCGTCTTGGCTTTATCGGGCGAGCCCTTGACATAGGCTTTGCCACCCTCGAAGACCGTGTCCTCCGGCGCAGCCTCCAGCAAGTGTGCGGCGAGCTTCTTGGCTTTCTCTTTGATTTTTTGCAGGCTGTTGTATAGCGCCACCCCACCGACCGCCGCGCTGCGGCTGCCATACGTGCCGTAACCGAACGGCGTGCCGAGCGTGTCGCTGTGCTGGACAATCACATCGTCCACGGACACGCCCAATTCGTCGGCGACGATCTGTGCCATCGTCGTCTCATGGCCCTGCCCGTGCGACTGCGACCCGGTGGTGACCACGACCTTGCCGGTGAGGTGAACCCGGACATTGGCGCTCTCCCACAAACCAGCGCCCCACCCCTGGCTGGGGAGGCCGATCCACGCGGACGGCGCGACGCCGCAAATCTCGATGTAGGACGACAGGCCAAGGCCAAGATAGCGCCCTTGCTGGCGGGCTTCCGCCTGTTGCTTGCGGAAATCCTTGTAACCCACCATTTCCAGCGCCTTATCCAACGTGCCTTCGTAGTTGCCGCTGTCGTACTTCAGCCCGGCGAGAATGTTGTCGGCGGGGGCGTAAGGGAATTGATTCGGCTGGACGAAATTCTTGCGCCGCACCTCCGCCGGGTCCATGTTCAACTCGCCGGCCACCAGGTCCATCGCGCGCTCGACGACGTAGGTCGCCTCGGGGCGGCCCGCGCCGCGATAAGCGTCCACCATGCCGGTGTTGGTGTATGTGCCCTTCACGTTGCAATAGATGTGCGGAATCGTGTACGCGCCGGAGAGCAAACGTCCATAAAGTGTGGTCGGGATGCCGGGCGCAATGGTGGACAGGATGCCGCCGAGATTGGCGTAGGTGTTCACTTTGAGCGCCGTGATTGTGCCGTCCCTCTTAGCGCCCACCTCGATATCGGTGACGGGGTCGCGCCCGTGCGTCGTGGCGACGTAGTTCTCGCGGCGGGTTTCCATCCACTTGACCGGGCGGCCCAGACGCTTGGCGAGCGCGCCTACCAAGGGGTATTCGGGGTATAGGTAAATCTTGGCCCCAAAGCCGCCACCAACCTGCGGGGAGATCACACGCATCTTCGTCTCAGGGATGCCGAAGACGAAAGCCGTCATGAGCAGGCGATGCACATGCGGCGCCTGCGAAGTCAGCCAGAACGTGTATTCCTCCGATGCCGGGGTATACTGCGCAATGGCTCCGCGCGTCTCAATCGGCGTCGGGATCAGTCGCTGATTGACGAGGCGCTGTCTGACGTGGACTTCAGCCTCGGCGAGGGCCTTGTCGGTGGCATCCTTGTCGCCGCAACTCCAGTCCATAACGATATTGTTCGGGGCGTTCTCGTGGATTTGCGGCGCCCCGGGCTGGGTCGCTTTCTCGGCGTCCACCACCACGGGCAACGGTTCATAGTCCACGTCAATCAGCGCGAGTGCATCTTCGGCGGTGTAGCGGTCTTCGGCTACGACCACGGCCACGCCTGCGCCAGTGAATGTCACCCGGTCAATCTCCAGCACGCGCGGGGTGTTGGCATTGTTCTTCACTCCACCCGCCTGCCATGCGCAGGGCAGCGCGGGCAGGTCCTTGAAGTCCTCGCCGGTGAACACGGCGATGACGCCGGGGGCTTTGGCGGCCTTCTTAGTGTTGATGCCCTTGATCTTCGCGTGCGCATAGGGGCTGCGCAGGATCGCCGCATACGCCATGCCGGTCAGTTGAATGTCGTCCAGATACTTGGCCTCGCCAGTAATCAGGCGCGGGTCTTCTTTGCGTTTGATAGAAGCGCCAAAGGCTCGTGTAGTCATGGTAGCCTCCTATTTCTGCGCCATCGTTTCAGCGGCATGCTTCACCGCCGTGACGATATTCTGGTAGCCCGTGCAGCGGCACAGGTTGCCCTCCAGCCCGTGGCGGATTTCGGCCTCGGTGGGGTTGGGATTGCGCTGGAGCAAATCTACGGCCGTCATGATCATCCCCGGCGTGCAGAACCCGCACTGCAGGCCGTGATTGTCCCAAAAGGCCTGCTGGACGGGGTGCAGCTGGCCGTTTCGAGCCAGGCCCTCAATGGTCATGACTTCGCTCCCGTCGGCCTGCGCGGCCAGCACGGTGCAAGACTTGACCGCCATGCCGTCCAACAGCACGGTGCATGCCCCGCACTGGCTGGTGTCGCAGCCGATGTTCGTGCCGGTCAGGCCCAGCGTGTCGCGCAGGAAATGCGTGAGCAACAGCCGCGGCTCGACCTCGCGCGTCTGTTTCACCCCGTTGACAGTGATGGTGACTTTCATACAGGTCCTCCTTTTGGACATGGGGTTGAACGCCGGGGATTAGCCCGGCCAGAGCGACAAAACTCCAGCGCCCACTCAGGGCGACTGGAGTCTAAGTCCAAAGCCAAAAAGCATAGCCCGGCCCGGAAGCCAGATACGCCTGCCCGTCACACGCAATTGCGCGCTTCTGATGATTGTCGGAAGGGGGCAACGCCCAGATCATTGGTGCTTTCGTGAGCCAGGTAACCGGAGATAATTTATGCGATTCTGCCAGAAAGTCAAATCGGATTCTAACGCCTCGCCGGTACCGATGAACCGTTTCCCCCCCGGCCATTTCGAGTACAATAGTGGCTAATGACAGACGCCGCGAAAGCGCCGCTTCCCGGACGTCGGCCTTCCCCTCGGCCCATGTCACAGTTTGAGCAACAGGGGACCGCGCGGGAAAATCGCGCTATGAAAATCCTGGTTGTCGACGACGATAGCACCTTACGCCACATTTTGCGAATTCATCTCACGCGCGCCGGATATGAGGTGGTCGAGGCGGAAGACGGCCAGGTGGCCTGGGACATCATGCAGCGCGAGAACCTCCGTTTCGTCATCACCGACTGGATGATGCCTGAAGTGGACGGACCGGAACTCATCCGCCGCATACGGCAGGCCAATCTGCCCGGCTACACGTATATCATTATGTTAACTGCCAAAGAGGGGAAGGAGGCTGTCGTGACCGGGCTGGAGGCCGGCGCCGACGATTATTTGACCAAGCCCTTCGACCCTGGCGAATTCCGGGCGCGGGTGGCTATCGGCAAACGTATCGTCAACCTGGAAACTCGCTTGAGCGAATCGCTGGTGCGGCTGGAAGAACTGGCGATGCGCGACGGCCTGACCGGCCTGTTCAACCGGCGGGCGCTGTACCAGCATACCGAGAACGAATTGAGCCGCGCCCGGCGCGAGAACTTTCCGCTGAGCGTGGTACTGCTCGACATAGATCACTTCAAATCCGTCAACGACCAGCACGGGCACCTGGTCGGCGATCAGGCTCTGCGGCTGGTCGCCGACATCATCACGCACAGCAAACGGCCTTACGATTGGGCCGGGCGCTGGGGAGGCGAGGAGTTCCTGGTGGTATTGCCCAACACCGGCCCACCCGAGGCCCGGATCGTGGCCGAACGCATGCGCGAGAACGTCGCCAGGGCGCAGTTCGTCCCGCCCGATGACGACCGCCCCTTGCAACTGCGCATCAGTCTGGGCGTATCGAGCACCCCTATCCGCCCGGACAGCACTCTCCTGCTCGACCAACTGCTGCACCAGGCCGACGAAGCGCTCTACCGGGCAAAGCGCGGGGGACGGAATCGGGTGTGCTTGTTCGGCGAGTAGTGGCTAGCCAGTATTCCTCAATCCTCCCGCAATCCCATTAATCGTCAACACAATCACCTCGCGTAACTGCTCGGCTTCCGGCCCGTCAGGATCGGGCAAGGCGCGCAGGCGGCGCAGCATTTCGACTTGCAGGTAGTTGAGCGGGTCTACGTACGGGTTGCGGAGATAGATGGAACGCTGGATGACCGGGTCGGCCTCCATCAATTCGCGATGGCCGGTGATGATCAGGATGGAGTCGCGCGTGCGCTCGTATTCGTCGCGGATGCGGGCGAAAAGGCGGTCGGCCAACGCCCGGTCTGGGACGAGGCCGGAGTAGAGGGCCGCGATGCCGAGGTCGGCCTTGAGGAGGGACATCTCGGCGTTGTCGAGCAGGGCGCGGAAAAAAGGCCACTGCGCGTACATATCACGCAATAGGTTGACCGGTAATTGGGGATTGGTAAGGGCCGCGCCGAGGCCGTACCAGCCGGGAAGATTGAAGCGGCTTTGCATCCACGAGAAGACCCAGGGGATGGCGCGGATGTGGGCGACTTGCAATGCGCCGCCGCGCCGGGCTGCCGGGCGCGAGCCGAGGCGCAGGCGGCTGATTTCGTCGAGCGGCGTCGCGTAACGCCAGTAATCCATGAAGCCGGGCGTCTCGTAGACCAGCGCGCGGTAGGCGGCGCGGGCGGCCTGGGACATCGTCGTCATCGCCTTCCGCCATTCGTCGGGGACAGCCGGGGAGCGGGAGGGCTGGGGTGCAGGGGTGTGAGTCTCCCTTGCTCCGCTGCTCCCCTGCTCCTCTGCCGTTTCTGGAACGCTCGCCAATAACACCGCGCTCACAATCTGCTCCAAATGCCGATGCGCCAGATCGCGGTCGGCGTAGCGCGAGGCGATGACTTCGCCCTGCTCGGTGAGGCGGAAACGACCGCCGACTGTGCCCGGCGGTTGGGCGCGGATGGCGCGGTTAGCCGGGCCGCCGCCGCGCGCCACCGTCCCCCCACGTCCATGAAACAGAGTCAGCTTCACACCCTGCTCATGGCAGGTCTGCGCGATGCGTTCCTGCGCCTGGTAAAGCGCCCAATTGGCGGCGAGGTAGCCGCCGTCCTTATTGCTGTCGGAGTAGCCAATCATCACCATCTGCTCATCGCCGCAAGAGGCGAGATGCGCCCGGTAGAGGTCGAGGGAGAACAACTCGGCCAGGATGCGCGGCGCGGCGTCGAGGTCGTCGAGGGTCTCAAAGAGGGGAACAATCTGTAAGCCGTCATCGCACCCGGCCCAGCGCGCGAGGAGGAGGACGGTGAGCACGTCGGCGGGGCCGCGCGTCATCGAGATAATGAACGGCCCGAGGAGTTCGTGGCCGTAGATGGCCTGGGCGCGGGCGATAAGCTGAAAGAGCGCCCACGTCTCGGCGGTTTCGACGGTCACGCCGGGGTGCGGCGCGAGGTTGTCGGGACGGGCTGCGCCTTCGGGCGTGGACAGTAACCGGGTTAGCGTCGCTGTGCGCGTGCGGTCATCCCCTCGCTCGAAGGCCAGGTCTATGCCCAGGGCGCGGAGAATCTCGCCCAGGGCGGAGGCCAGCCGGGAGGATTCTTCGCGAAGGTCCAGCCGCGCGGCGTGGAGGCCAAAGACGTGAAATTGGCGCAGGAGGGGAAGCAACTGGGAGTTAGCAATTGGGGCAGGGATGGCGCGTGAGATAAGTTCGAGCGGCCGGATGAAGTCTTCCGCGCGGGCGCGGGCGGTGTGCGGCGATGACTCCAGCAGGCGCGCGGTCATGTCGTCCTGCGAAGCCAATTCGAGGTCAGAGGCGAGGAGCGAGACGATGAGGCGGTAGGGTTCGGCGGCGTACCGGGTTTCGAGATAGGCCGCGTGCGCGGGGAGCGGGCGACGCGCGGTTAGCCACGCCTGCAAGTCAGGGGGAGGCGGGACGCGGTGCGCGCTGAGGCTGAGGCGGCGCGCCAGGTCGTGGAG
>DAOTXG010000483.1:0-5569 GCA_034435515.1 Anaerolineales bacterium | reverse complement strand
TCGTAGGGCTGCCCATCCGCCGCGGGCGGGATGGCGCGGCCAATCAGGCCGGCCAGCGCGATCATGGTGGCGACGTAGGGGGCCATGAGCAGAAACTGAGAGGGGATGGGGACTTTGAGGATGGCGAGCTTACCCTGGAGCGACTCGGCGAAGCCGAAGATCAGGGCGGCGCCGAACGCGCCGAACGGCGTCCACTTGCCGAAGATCATGGCCGCCAGGCTGATGAAGCCGCGCCCGGCGGTCATCAGTTCGTCAAAGCGGCCCACCGAGCCGAGCGTGAAGTAGGCCCCGGCGAACCCGGCGACCAGCCCGCCCAGCACCACGTTGATATAGCGCGTGCGGAAGACGTCGATGCCCAGCGTGTCGGCGGCCTTCGGGTGCTCGCCGACCGCCCGGACGCGCAAGCCCCAGCGGGTATAGAACAACCCGACGTGAACGGCGATCAGCAGGGCGTACGCGCCATAAGCGAAGAGGTTGTGGTCGAACAGGATGCTGCCGAGGAAGGGGATGTCCGACAACACCGGCAGGGGGTAAGCCTTGAACGTGCCGGGGTTGTTCAGCTCCTGATAGGGCTGCAAAAATTTGCTAGAGATGAAACTGGTGATGCCAATCGAGAAGATGTTGATGACCGTGCCGCTGATGATCTGGTCTACCTTGTAACGGATGGACAGTACGGCGTGGAAAAAGGCCAGCAGCCCGCTGGTGAGCATCGCGGCCAGCACCCCCAGCCACAGACTCTGGGTGACGCTCCCCACCAGCGAGCCGACCATCGCCCCGCTCAACATCAGGCCCTCGATGGCGATGTTCACCACCCCGGCTCGCTCACAGAGGATGCCGGACAGCGCGCCCAGCGTGAGGGGCACGGCGCGCTGCACCATCGTCTTGAGCATCCCGGCCAGGTTGATGGACTCGTCGCGCGTCGCCCAGGTGAGAAACGAAAAGATGAAAAACAGCGCTACCAAGCCGAGCATCACGCTCGTCGCCCGGCCAAAGCCCCGCGCCAACTGGTACGCGCCAATGGCGGCCGAGACGACCACCAGCAGCATTATCGTGCCATAGGAGGGCACTACCCAGTCGGGCAGGCGCTCTTCCGCCGGGACCACGCCCTGGTTCAGGCCAAAGGTCGAGACAAGCGCCGGGTCGACGTCCTGCGCAAAAAACCAGTACATCGCCAGCGCGATCACGATAAAGGCGACGCCGAACGCCCGGTTGCGGGCCAGGTGCGCCCGCTCGATTAGCATCTTCTGCGTCGCTGCCGCTTGCGCTGCTGTCGTCGTTGCCATACTTCGCTCCATTGGCAGATGGCTAATAGCAGATGGCTTATGGCAAATAGCGGATGGCAATGCCATCTGCCATCCGCTATCTGCCATCGGCTATCGGCTATCTGCCATCGGCTACTTGCCCCACCCGCGCGTAAACACTGCCCCTTCGCCTTCGCCCGCCGCCTTCAGCCGGTAAATGGCCCGGATGATGGCCGGGGCGGCGATGAAGGCGATGATGAGCGCCTGAATGACGGAGATGATGTCAATCGGGATGCGGGCGACATTCTGCATCCGGGTCGCGCCGCTGCGGAGCGTGCCGAACAGCAGCGCCGCGAGCACCACGCCCAGCGGGTGGCTCTTGCCGAGCAGCGCCAGCGCGATGCTGTCGAAGCCATAGCCGGACGAGAAGGCGAAGGCCAGGTTGTGATTGACGCCCAGCACTTCGTTTGCCCCGGCCAGGCCGGCCAGCGCGCCGGAGAGGCACATGGCGATAATGAGATTGCGCGTGATGCTCATCCCCGCGTACTTCGCCGCATTCGGATTCGCGCCGACCGTCCGAATCTCGAACCCCCACGTGGTCTTGAATAGAAACCAGTAGACTAACGCCGCCACGCCGAGCGCGACGAAAAAACCCAGATGGAAGCGAATGGGGTCAGGAAAGAAGCGCGGCAACTCGGCGGATTGCTCGATGAAGGGGCTGATGGGATTAGCCGAGTCGGGGCGCTTGAGCGGCCCCTTGTCGCCGAGCAGCCATTCGCTCAACCGGAAGGCGATGTAGTTCATCATGATCGTGTTGATGACTTCGTGCGCCCCGGTTTTGGCTTTGAGGACGGCCGGGATGAAGGCCCACAGCGCGCCGCCGGCCGCGCCCGCCAGCAAGGCCAGCGGGATGTGAATGATGGCCGGCAGTCCCTTGACGGCGAACCCGACCCACACCGAGCAGATCGCGCCGACGAACAGCTGGCCTTCCGCGCCGATGTTGAACAACCCGCAGCGGAAGCCGACGGCCACCGCCAATCCGGCAAAGATGTAAGGCGTGGCCGTCACCAGGCTGTCGGAGACAGGATAAAAGGCCTGGGTGAGCGCCTGGCTGTCGCCGCTCTGCAGGGCGGCCAATATCTGCGCGGGCGAGCCGAGCGAGCCTTCAAAGAGCGAGCCGTAGGCGGTGATGATCGCTTTCCACATCGCGCCGAAGGCCGCCCCCGGCGCGCCGAAGAAGTTTTGGAGCGCGGCCAGCACTTCCAGATCGGTCAGCACGATGACGACGGAGCCGACGAGCAGCGCCGTCAACATCGCCAGCGCCGGGATGACGAGCGGCTGCAACAGGCGCTGCCAGTTGAGGGGAGCGGCTTTAACGGCCGGGGCAGAGACGGCTTGAGTCAAGATTCACCTCCAGGACAGTTCTGATACGGAATACGCAATACGAAATACGTTCCATGAGTCCGTATTGCGTATTCCGTATTGCGTATTGCGTAACCAAACCAGGGTCGTGCTAAAACACGGCGGCCACCTCTTCGCCCTTCTCGGGCGGCTTGATCTGGTCGGGGCTGACGCCGGCCATGAGCAGGCCAAGATATTCTTTCGTCGCCTGCTTCGCGTCCACGACGGCGACGATGCGCCCGCGGTACATTACCGCGATGCGGTCGGAGAGCGCCAGTATTTCGTCCAACTCCGTCGAGACGACCAGCACCGCGCAGCCGTCGGTGCGTTTCTCGACGATGCGGCCGTGAATGTATTCGATGGAGCCGACGTCGAGACCGCGCGTCGGCTGCGCGGCGATGAGGAGCTTGATCGGTCGCGAGAGCTCGCGGGCGACGATCACTTTCTGCTGGTTGCCGCCGGAGAGCGATCCGGCGGAGGTCTGGATGCCGGGGGTGCGCACGTCGAACTGCTCGACGCGCGCGGCGGCGGCTTTCTCGACCTCCGGCTGCTGGATCACCACGCCGCGCGCAAAGGGCTGGATGTAGTACGTGTTCAGCACCATGTTGTCGGCGACCGGATACGACAGCACCAGCCCGTCGCGCTGGCGGTCTTCGGGGACGTGGGCCACGCCGAGCTCGACGATCTGGCGCGGGTTGGCGCGCGTGACCTCGTGGCCGTCAATAGACATCCGCCCCGAGAGCAGGGGACGCAGGCCGGTGAGCGCCTCCACCAGTTCGGTCTGCCCGTTGCCCTGTACGCCCGCCACGCCGAGAATTTCCCCGGCCCGCACCTCGAACGAGACGCCGTCCACCGCCATGTTCTCGCGGTCGTCCAGCACGCGCAGGTCGTCCACGCGCAGCACCCTCTCGCCCGGCTGGGCCGGAATTTTGTGGACGGTCAGTTCCACGCTGCGGCCCACCATCAGCGAGGCTAGCTGGGCCTCGGTGGCCGTCTTCGGGTCGGCCTCGCCGACGACCCGGCCCAGCCGCAGGACGTTGATGCGGTCGGCGACGGCCAGCACCTCGCGCAGTTTGTGCGTGATGAAGATAATGGACTTGCCCTGCGCCGCCAGCGAGCGCATGATTTTGAACAGTTCGTCGGCCTCCTGGGGGGTGAGCACGGCCGTCGGCTCGTCGAGGATGAGGATGTCGGCGTGGCGGTAAAGCAGTTTGATGATCTCGACGCGCTGTTGCACGCCGACCGGCAGGTCTTTGATGTACGCCTGGGGGGCCACTTCGAGCCCATACTGCGTGGAAATCTCGCGGATGCGCGCTGCCGCCGTCTTGCGGTCGAGGAACACGCCCCCCACCAGCGACTCGACGCCGAGCATGACGTTCTCGGTGACGGTCAGCACCGGGACGAGCATAAAGTGCTGGTGCACCATGCCCACCCCGGCGGCGATGGCGTCATTCGGGCTGTGGACGGCAATCTTCCGGCCCTTGACAATAATCTCGCCTTCGTCCGGCTGGTAGAGGCCGTAGAGCACATTCATCAGCGTGGACTTGCCCGCTCCATTCTCGCCGAGCAGCGCCAGAATCTCGCCCTGGTTCAGCGTCAAGTCAATGTGGTCGTTCGCCAGGACGCCGGGGAAGCGTTTGGTGATGCCGTGCAGCTCGAGGATGGGGGGCATGGAGGTTAGAGATTAGAGAATTGGAGATTGGAGATTAAGGATTGGCGCAAGTTTAGCACAGGCGTGGATAAAATCAAACTGGCGGCCTGGAAAACCAGGGCCGCCAGTTTGTTGTTCGCGTCAGACCTGTGAGGTCTTCGAGACCTCACAGGTCTTGGCGCCAAGACTGGTGGGGTTTTCAAAACCCCACCGGCCTCAAGCTTCCCAACCGCGGGGACGCGGTCGGGGAGCGTTTGAGGACGCTCTATTACGGAAGCGTCGAGAAGCTGTTGACTTTGATCTTGCCGTCAATGATGTCCTGAGCGACCTGCTTCAGTTCATCCTTGAGGGCCTGCGACACGGCGGAGTCAAAGTTGTGGAAGGGCGCGATGCCAATCTCGCCATTTGCCAGCGTCGCCACCTGCAGGCCGCCCTTGAACGAGCCGTCGGCCACGGCCTTGGCCGCCGATTGCACCGAGAGTTCGAGGTGCTTGAGCACGCTGGTCAGGACGATGTCCTGGTACTCCGGCGCGCTCACGAACCAGTCGGTGTCCACGCCGATGAGCATCGTGCCGGGGTTCTCCTTGACCGCCGCGGCCGTGCCCAGCCCGACCGGCCCGGCCACCGGCATGACGATGTCCGCGCCTTCGTCAATCAGGTTCTGGCCGAAGGTCTTGCCCTTGTCCTGGTCGGAGAAGTCGCCCGTGAACAGCCCGTCCTTCTTGGCGTTGTCCCAGCCGAGCAGTTCGACCTCCGTCCCGTGCTGAGCGTTGTAGTACTCGATGCCTTCCTGGAAGCCGACCATGAAGTCGGCCACGGGCGGGATGTTGATGCCGCCGAAGGTGCCGACCTTGCCGGTCTTGGTCACGCCGGCGGCGACGTAGCCGGCCAGGAACGCGCCTTCCTGCGTGGCGTAGACCTGCTGCCAGACGTTGTCGTGCGGATCGGCATAGGCGAAGTCCAGAATCTGGAACTTCGCATCCGGGTTGGCCTTCGCGGCCGCCGAGGTGGCGTCGCCGAGCAGGAAGCCGACGGTGACGATCAGGTCGCAATCCGAGGCCAGGAACTCGTTGATATTCTTTTCGTAATCGGTCTGCTGTTTAGACTCGAGGTAGGTTGCTTCCCAGCCGTGGGTTTGGGCGGCGGCCTGTGCGCCGGCCCAGGCGGTCTGGTTGAACGACTTGTCGTCCACGCCGCCTGTGTCGGTCACTTCGCAGATCTTGCCCTTGAACGCCGGGGGCGCAGTCGTGGGCACGGCCGTCGGCGGGGGCTGGGT
>DAOTXG010000482.1:0-18210 GCA_034435515.1 Anaerolineales bacterium | reverse complement strand
CGTTTGCCTCCCTGACCACTCCGCCTATAATCTACCACCATGTTCAGCAACATCCCCCCTGTCCACCACTATCACGTCGAACTGCTCACCGAGCATTACATCCTGACCGGCGAATTGGAGCCGTTTGGGCCGCTCATGACCTACCTCAACGACGCCAGCCGGGTGGCTTTGCGGCTCAAGAGCCTGGAAGCCAAGTCGCTCGACCCCAGCCTCGCGCTCGATACCTTCCGCGCCGACGAGGTGATGGTTCGTAAGGATGAAATCGTCATCATCCACCCGCTGGATGCCATGTCCCGAAATACGGTGCCGCTCATGGCGCGGCGGGAGGTGCTGCGGGTCTTCATTGGCCGCTTCGTGCTGCAGGGCGCTTTTTCGTGCGGTCAGGATACCCCCATTAGCGACATCTTTGACATTTCGCCGGCCCACTGGTACGCCTGCGTGGATGCGCACGCGCACATCGTTCAGCGTTCCAGGCAGCCGATTTTCTCGACCGCTAAACTGCTCCTGATCAACAAGGCTCACATCCGCTTCTATCAGGGCGTGCCGGCGCCGCCGCAGACGCCTCCTGCCGCCTGACAACCTCACCCGCCAATAAACTGCCGATGCCACAACTGCGTGCTGATCACGCCCATCAGCAGGCGCGAGTGGTTACGTCGGCCCGCCTGATGCTCGGCGCGCAAGCGTTGAACCTGCGCCGGGTCGAAGTACCCGGCTTTTTTGATTTCATCCTCCGATAAGGCTTCCTCCGCCCAATCAGGGAGGCGGAGGCGGCGCAGCCAGGCCGCATGGGGCGCGGCCAGGCCCTGTTTGCGCCGCGAGAGAATCTCAGGCGGCAGATATTCCCGCATCGCCTCGCGCAGCAGGCGCTTTGGCTGAGAGTCCGCTGGTAGTGACGCACGATAGTGCGTCAGAAACTGCGAGACCGGCAGGCCCGCGACAAATTCCCATAATTCGTGGTCGAGGAATGGCACACGCGCCTCAATCGAGTGCGCCATGCTCATGCGATCCACTTCAAAATTGATGAAGTCCACCAGCCGGGTGTGCGCCTCGAGGTATTGAAACTGGCGAAAAGCATCGAGCCGGGCGAGACGGGCGGAGAAAGCCGCCTGCCATTCTTCGACGGGGTCCGCCGCGCGGCGCAAGTCGGGCTGCAAGAGTCCCTCTCCTTCCCCAACGCCGTGCCATTGCGCATATCGCCCAATCGCGTCGCGTTCGCCGCGGCGCAGGACGTTTCGCCCGGCCTCCGAAATCGGAAGCGGCAGAGCGGCCAGGACCTCCCGCGCCGGTCCGGGCAGCCACAGCCAGCGCCTCGCCCGCTCATCTCCCTGGAACCAGTGATAGCCGCCGAGCAGTTCGTCAGAACCCTCGCCCGTGAGGATCACGGTTAATCCAGCCTTGCGGCACGCCTCATACAGAATGAAAATCGGCAGCGCGGTCGCCGAGCATTGCGGTTCTTCCAGGTGTGTCAGCGCCTCGGGGTAGCGGTCAAAGTCCGCCTCGCGGAAGACGAGCTGGTGGTGCTGCGCGCCGATGTGCCGCGCTGAGATCGCGGCGTAGCGCGTTTCGTCGTAGCCCGCCTCCTCGAACCCAATATTGAACGTATGCAGCCGCTGCGACGATTGCGCTTGCAGCAGCGCGGCGATTGAAGACGAGTCAATTCCCCCGCTGATCAGCGCCCCCAGCGGCACTTCGCTCATGCGCTGTTCTGTGACCGCGCGGCGCAGGTGGTGCTTGAACTGCTCGACAGCGTCTCTGACCCCCATCCCCTGCCCTTCCCCCGTCGGGAAATTCCCCGACAGGGGAAGGGTGTCCCCTCCCCTGTTCGCGTCCTGAACGGAGTGTAGCGAAGTCGAAGGATCAGCGAACGGCGCGCAAGCGGGGTTAGGGTAGGGGTCAGAGGTTGAAATATCCCAATACCTCTCCACCCTCACCCGCCCCTCCTCAACCATCAGCGTATGCGCCGCAGGCAATTTGCGAATCCCCTCGAACGCCGTGCGCGGCGTGGGGATGAAGCCGACCGTGAACAGGGCGCGCAAGGCGGCGAGGTCGGCGCGGGGCGGGGTAGGGAGCAGCCGCAGAAGCGGGCGGACTTCGGAGGCGAACGCCAGCGCGCCATCCGGCAATTCGAGGTAATACAGCGGCTTCACGCCGAAGCGGTCGCGGGCCAGGAACAGGCGGCGCTGAGCCTTGTCCCAGACCGCAAACGCAAAAATGCCGCGCAGATGCTTCGGGCAGTCCGCGCCCCACTCCTCGTAAGCGTGCGCGATCACTTCCGTGTCGCTGCGCGTCCGAAAGACGTGCCCGCGCGCTTCGAGTTCCGCCCGCACGGCGAGGTAGTTATAAATCTCGCCGTTCTGCACTACCCATACGGACTCGTCTTCATTTGAGAGCGGTTGATGCCCGCCCGCGACGTCAATAATGCTCAACCGCCGCGCGCCCAAAAACACATCCGCGTCGGCGTAACAGCCTTCGTCGTCCGGACCGCGGTGGGCGAGGAGCGAGAGCAGCGATTGAGGATTCGACGCTTCGCGTTGGAGATTGACGTTTGCGCTGGGGGAGAGGAGGCCGAGGATACCGCACATTCAGTAGTCCAGTGTAATCTCCGCCTCGCACTTCGGCTTCGCCAAATACTGAATCGTGTTGCCCTCCGGATACGCAATCCAGATCGCGTCGCCGGAGGAAATCAGCGTGGCCGGGCCAACGTCTACCTTGAGCCGCTTGACGATCGTGCGCGTCGCCGGGTCAATCGCCGACAGGCTGTTGCTATTCCGGTTCGCCACCCACACGCACGCGCCGTCGAAGGCCAGCCCGGTGGGGTCGTTGCCCGTGCGGATCGGATCGCTCGCCTGCCCGGTGGCCGGGTCAATGCTTTGCACGTTATCGTCATTTCTATTCGCCACCCACAACAGCCGCCCGTCAAAAGTGATGGCCCTGGGGTCCCGGCCCACTTCAATCTTCGGGCCGACCTGCCCGGTTTTCAGGTCAAGGGCTTGCACGGCGTCCTCGTCGAAGAGCACCACCCACAACCGCCGCCGGTCAAAGGCCAGCGCCCCCGGCGCCTCACCCACTGCCATCGGCGGCCCGGCCTGCCCTGTTTGTGGGTCTATGGCTTGAACGGTGTTAGCCCGCCGGTTGGCGATCCACAACTGCGTTCCATCGAAAATGAGGGCGGCCGGGCCATCCCCCACTGTGACCGAGACGCCCAGTTGACCCGTCTGAGGGTCGAGCGCCTGCACGGTATTCGCTCTAAAGTGGGCAATCCACAACCGTTGCCCATCAAAAGCAATCGCCCGCGGCGAGGGGCCGACCTTAATTGGCGGCAAGAGCTGCGCGCTGTTGACCTGGTAGGCTTGCACTGTGTCCTCAGCCATGTTGACGATCCACAGACGTTGGCCGTCGAAGGCCATCGCCGATGGGGCCTGGCCCACCCGGATCAACGCGCTCAAATCGCCCGCGGTCAAATCAACTCGCTGAAGGCTGTTATCGTCGCGGTTGGTCGTCCACAGCCACTCCCCAACCACGACCAGCGAGGAGGGGCCGTTGCCCACCCGATAGGGTGCGCTGACGCCCCCGTTCCGGTCAATGGCCTGCACCGTGTTGTCGAGCCGGTTTGCCACCCATATGTAGGCGCCGTCAAAGGCCAGCGCCAGTGGGTCACGGCCCACCGGGATCGGAATGCCGAGCGCGTTGGTCGTCGGGTTGAACGTCCGCACCGAGTTCGAGTCCGAGAGAGCAATCCACAACTGGCTGCCGTCATACACGATGGCGCGCGGCTCATCCCCCAGCGGGATGGGCAGGCCGACCTCGCCGCTGACCGGTTCAATAGATTGCAGGGAGCGGCCCCCACGATTGATCACCCATAACTGGACTCCGTCAAACGCAAACGCCGCTGGCTCCCCATCCACCAGGATCGGCTTACCCGCCGCGCCCGTGGCGGGGTCAACCACTTGAACGGTGTCGTCATCCTGATGAGCGACCCACAACCGGCCCTGCCCATCAAAGGCCAGCGCAACCGGGCGTTGGCCGACCAGGATCGGCTCGCCCAGCGCGTGGGTCTCCAGGTCAACAGCCTGCACGGTGTTGTCACGCCGGTTGGCGACCCACACCTTGCCCCCGCCGGCTGCCAGCGCGGACGGTTCCGTGCCAACCAGGATCGGCAATCCGGCTTCGCCGGTCTCCGGGTTAACCGGCTGCACAGTGTTGTCGTCGCGCAGGACTACCCAAATCCACTGACCGTCATAGGCGAGCGCCCTGGGGGCATTGCCCACTCCGACCAGCCCCTCGTTCTCAAAGAGGCGGTGGATCACGTCTTTGGCGGCCTGCGCGGCGGCCTGGGCCTCTGCCCTCTGCCGGGCCGCCTCGGCCGCGGCCGCCTCGCTCGCCGCCTGCTGTTCTTCCGCCCGCCGCGCCGACGACTCCGCCTCGGCGGCCAGCGTGTTCGCGGTCAAGGCGTTCGCCGCCGCCGTGCTGGCCATTGCGACGCTGGCGGCCTCCCGGTTTCGGGCGTCGCGCAGAGAGGCTTGCGCGCCCACCGCGCTGAAAACTGAAACCGCGCCGACAATAAGCAAAAGGATGACCAGTCCAATGCCGCCCGCCAACAACCCGCGCCGACGCCGGAAGGCCGCCTCGCTCTTTTGCAGCAGCAATTTCGCCGATTCGCTCAACGCTAACTCGTCCCGGCGGGGCGCCAGGATGGCCAGTTTGTCGTCGCTCAATAACGTACCGTGGCGCTCGAAGGCGCGCACCTCCTGCGCCAGCAGTTCCTGCGCCGCTTTGCGCGCCTGCGCCGCCGGGTCGAGTTTGATCTTGTCGAGCAGATAATCGTGCGCCAACTCGTAGGCCAGCCCGGTCGCCATCTCGCGCGTCACGCCGGGGGCCAATTCGTAGGTTGGAGCAGCGGTCGTTGGCGCGTGCTCTTGTGTGCGGACGAGATGGCTGACGGTGAGTTGATCCAGGACGGCTTCGAGCGTCTCCGGCGGGATGGGGCGCGGAAAACCTGCGCTCACCTCGGCTGCCAACTCATCCTGGGCGCGGATGACGCGCTGGCCGTCCGCCGTGATGAGCGCTTCGAGGATGCGCTGGGCGATGGGACGATGATCGGACGGCAGGTTGCGACTTAACACCTGCTCCAGGTGACTGCGCAAAATCCCGGCTGCCCCGCCGAGTGCGTTGTACCGCTCACGGATGATTGCTGTCTGCCCGGGCTTGAGGTCTTCGTACAGCGCCGAGCATACCAGTTGAATCTCCGGCGGGGCTACTTCCTGCTTCTGCCCCTGGCTCAAATCGTCGAGCAGCGTCTCGGCCAACCCGGCTTCGTACGTGATGTGGTGCCGCCTCACCGGCTCGGCGATCACCTCCTGCGCCTCGGCGCGCGTGAGGCGGTTGAGGCGGTAGTCGTTCTCGAACGGGTTCTGAATCTGCGGGCGGAAGTTGGCCAGGTTGCCAAAGAACTCGGTGCGCATCGAGAGAATCCAGCGCACGCGCGGCGCGAGGCCCTCGTCGTCAAGACACTCCGCCAGTTCACGGGTGAACTCGGCGCGGGCCGGCTCGTCGAGTTCTGTGAAGAACTCCTCGAATTGGTCGAGGAAAATGTACAGCCGGGTCGGCCGCAGGTCGTCCTCCGCCGCCGGGCCGAGCACGTGGGCCACCTGCTGGAGAAACTCGCGCAGGGGCGCTGTGGCCAGCAGGGGAGTCAGGCTCAGATCGGCGAGGAAGGCGCGCTTGACGACCAGCGACGGCTCGATGTTGTAGGGGCGCAGGTAAACCGGCAGGTGTCCGGCGGAGATCAGGCGAGGCAAGAGGCCCGCCTGCACCAGGGAGGATTTCCCGACGCCGGACTCGGCGTGGAGGACGGTGAGGCGGCCCTGCCCGATGTGCTGGAGCAGGTCACGGATGGCCTGGGAGCGGCCAAAAAAAATCTCCGCGTCGCTCAGCCGATATTCGAGCAGGCCTTTGTAAGGGCCGCCGGTCTCGACATCCTGGATGTCCTCGGCGGCAACCTGCAGCCGCTGGACGAACGCGCCGACGCCCTCCGCCAGAGCCTGGGCCTCCAGGGATTTGTCCTGCGCGGCCTCCTCGGCGGCGGTCAGCGCGCGCTGGATGATGTTCTGGATGTTATTGATGATTTTGTCGCGCCCGACAACGTCACCGCCGATGGTGAGGCTGCCACCCTGGGCGCTGATGTTGATTTCACTCATAGTCTCATGCCCTTCAAAGTCGAGACGCAGCAACGTGAAGCGAGCGGCCGCTCGAACAGTGCGCTTTCCACATTTCAGCGCCTGAGATTGTAGTCCTGACTCTCATCTCCCCTTACACATCACTCTCCGGCGGGTACTTCACCATCACCGTAAATCCCCGCCAGTTTTCGTCCTCCTCGAAATAGGGCTCGCCTTCCAGCGTCACCCAGGCGTGGCCGGTGATCTCGCGGTCGGGCGCGCCCTGCTTGAAGCGCGCGCCGAAGTTGATGACGAGCGGCAAACCTGCGCGGCGGAGGTAATGATAGCGAACCAATGAACGCCTCAAGCATAGACCCAGCGGCGAGCGGCGGTCAAGCAGGGCAACCACGTCGGCCAGGCGGCGAATAGTGGAGGCAGGGAGCCGGAGGTCGGCGGTCGAAGGGGTGAGATCGGCCAGCACTTCCAGCAGCGGCGCCGAAAGCATTTGTGGCAGGTGTCCGGCAAAAGCGCGCATCCTGGCAAGCAGATTGCGCTGGCGCGCGTCGAACGCCAGCGCGGGCAGGGCCGTCAACGCTAACCCGATGTGTCGAAGACGAGTCCACATTAAGCAATGCTTTATCGGAGATGGACTCTTTCGCCAAGAATTCCACGAAACATTCGCGCTAATTCGCGTAATTCGTGGCAAAAAATCTCTCTCCGAAAACCTCACGGACTCAGACCTTCTCCACCAACCCCTCGTTCACCAGGTCCGCCGAGATCTCCAGCAAGTCCGCCGTCACGACCTCCAGCGGCGCGTTGTACTCGGCGGCGATGGCGGCGGCGCAGTCGGCGATGGTCTTCGTCCCATCCAGCATATTCCAGAAAGCCGTGCCGACCTCGTTCAAGGTGTAATAAACTCCGGTTCGGAGGTCAATCACGGTCGCCTCCCCCTCGATGATTTCGTAGGTTGCCTGAGCAGAACGGCGCAAGCGAGTCGTAACGTCCATATATATCTCCCGCATCTCCTGTCTGCACCTCCTTCAGCCCAAAGAACTTGTCTACCTGGCTGGATACACCCTCAGGCGATAGTGCCAGGTAAATAGATGCCGGGCTGTTCACCGATAGGACAATCTGCGTATAGCGCACATCTTTCCGACGCACCCGGCGCGTGAACGTTTCGAGACTCAGGCAGTGAGCGCGATAAATGCCGATCACGCGGGGCGGCGTGTAGAATACCCGCCCAGGGTCAAAAGTCAATCCGGTGCGCTCGGCCAGTTCCCGCCAACCCTTCATTAACGCCCGGCGCTGCCGGTAGCCCAACCCCGCCATCAGCGCGCCAAATCCCACAAAGAAGACGATTCCCCAAAGGCAGGAAAGATCGGGTGAGTTGTCCATGGTCTGGTCGTGCTATACTCGCGCTCATGCGCTGGAATTTCCACGGCTTGACGGTCGAGGGACTTTGGGACGACGCGGCGATTGGCGAGCGCTGGCAGGCCACGTTCGCCTCGCGCCCTCTGGTCGAAGCCTCGCCCGACCTGGTTTTTCGCCTCGCCCTCACGAGCGAGGTCCCTCCGGCCCCATCCATCCCACCTGCCTACCAGCAGGGGGAACTCCTTGCCTACTACGTCAACGGCCCGTACGTCATCGCGCACTTTCCGCGCTTTGGCCAATTGCAACTCGACCTGGCGCGCGGCCCTTCGACAGAGCCTGCCCTGAGCATGTCGAAGGGCTCAGGGCGCGGCTCAACCGTCGGCGCTATCACCCCCAACGCCCTCGCCGCCTACGGCGTGTTCGAAGACCTGCTTGCCATCGGCCTCTCCCCGCACTTCCGCCGCCGGGGCCTATTTCTCCTCCATGCCTTCGCAGCAGCCGCTCCCCTGTCTGCGAAGTTTGCGGACGGGGGAGGGCAGGGGAGGGGGTTGGGAGTCCTCCTCGTCGGCGACATCGGCGCGGGCAAGACGACGACCGGGCTGGCCCTCCTCCACGCGGGCTGGAAACTTCTCTCCAACGACTCGCCCATCCTCACTCTAACTCCCCACTCTAACTCCCCAACTGTGCTTTCCTATCCCGGCCTGCTTTCCGCCTACCCCGACACCCTGGCGCGCTTTCCCGAACTCGCCTCGCTCGCCGCGCCCCAGGCAGAACGGCAAAAAACGCTCTTCGCCGCCGAGTCCATCTACCCCGACGTATGGGCAGACTCCGCCCGGCCTGCCGCCATCTTCTTCCCCCAGGTCGTGGACAGGCATCCCCATGCCGACGCGCTCGAAAAACTTCGCCCGGCGGAGGCGCTGCCCCTGCTCCTGCCGCACGCCGTCGAGCAGTGGGATCGCAAAATGATCCCCGCGCACCTCGCGCTGCTCAAGCAATTGGTCGAGGCTGCCCCGGCCTATCGTCTGCGCCTCGGGCCGGATGTTAACTCTATCCCGGCTTTGTTGCTTGACGCCGTTGACCAGCGGACGTAGGGGCGGGTCTTGCACCCGCCCCCCAGGGCAAGGGCACGCTTCGCGCCTGCCCCTACTCCAACCACCGCCACAAACCTCCTAATCTCAACAACCGGAAATATTCGTTGTACGGATGGTCGTCGGTCAGGATCAGCCCCGGGCCGACCTCGCGGCGCAGGTCGTCGTCGGCCAGTCGGAAACCGGCTGCGACCTCTTCAGGGCTGACGATGCCCAGCGGGGCTGCCGTCTCCGCCACCTCCGGCGTGAATTTGCGCGCAATTAACGCCGGGTCGGGGATGATCGGTTGATTGGAACCGAGCATCAAGCCGAACTGCCGCTGCTCCCAATAGATGACGTGCGGGAAGGCTTGCGCGAAAGTCCGCAGCATGATGCGCTGCTCGTGCTCCAGCAGGCTCCGGTCGAGCCATTGCGAGACGAGGCCGCCTTCGCGGAGGTGGGCGGCCAACATCTGGTAATACTCCAGCGAGTACAGGTTGCTGCTATGCGCGTGCAGCGCGGGGATGATGTCGGCGGTGATCAGGTCGTACTGCTCGTCGACGAGGAGAAGATAGTTGCGGCCATCGGCGACGACCAGCCGGACGCGCGGATCGTCCACCACGCCGCGGTTGACCGGCGCGAACAGCCGCGCCGCCTCGACCACGCCCGCCGAAAGCTCGACGATGGTCAACTCCCGGACGTGCTGCGCGACCGCGCCGCTCGTCGCGCCGCCGCCCAGCCCGATCACCAGCGCGCGTTCCGCGCCCGGATGCAGCAGCGCGGGGAGGTGGCCGATCATCCCGTGCACCGCCAGCATCAGCGGCGTCGTGTTTGCCTGATGCGCGCCGTTGAGATAGGCCACCCGCGCGCCGCCGTATTCGGTGACCGTGACGGCGGCCTCGACGCCCTCAAAGTTCTGCACGATTCGCTGCGCCGGATAGCGGCCGGCGAACAGCGCGCGGTAAAGACGGTCGGGCGCGAAGAGCGTGAAGACGACCAGCGCTCCGGCCAGCGCGGCCCTCGGGCGCACGCTTCGCGCCGCGCGCGCATTCGCAGAGGCCAGCCATAGGGCGGCGACGAGGTTCAAGGCCGCCAGCGCCAGCAGGCTCCGCTGTGACCCGAGCAGCGGAACCAGGACGAAACCCGTCACCACCGCGCCCAGCATCGCGCCGAGGACGTTGGCCGAGTAAATCTCGCCCACGCCCTGCCCGACGCCCGCGCGCCGGCGCGCATAAACCTGGGCGGCGAGCGGGAAGGTCATTCCCATGCACAGGCCGAGCAGGATAATCACCGCGAACGCGGCGCAGAAAAAGTAGACCGGGTTGCTGTTCAGGCGCGCCGGGCCGAACTGCGCCTCCATCGCCGGGAACAGCCGTCCCGCGCCGACGACCAGCAACAACGAGAGCGCCGCGCTCAAGCCCAGCCCGACCTCGGCCCACGCCAGCGCGCGCAGCGGATCGGCGACGCGCCCTGCCAGCCGTCCAACGACCTCGCTCCCCAGCGCAATCCCGATCAGCACCACGGCGACCATGGCGCTGAACGCATAGACGCTGTGATCGGAGATGACCGTCAGCACGCGCGTCCAGATCACTTCGTAGCCCAGCGCCGCAAAGCCGGAGAGGGCCATAGCGCCCAGGACAGCGCGGCTTACATCGGCGTCGGTGTGAGCATTCGCCCAGACCCTGAGGGTCTCAGAGACCCTCAGGGTCTGATTTAGACGGCCCCTGAGCAGCAAGGCCGCCGCGCCGGCGAGCAGGTTAAGCCCGGCGGCGAGGAGCGTCGTCGCCTGCAAGCCCAGAACGCCGATGAGGACGTAGCCCGAGGCCAGGCTGCCGGCGACCGCGCCGAAGGTGTTCCACGCATACAGCGCGGCGATCCGGCCGCCCAGTTCTTCTTCGCGCTCGACTAGCACGCGGACGAGGAGCGGGAGCGTCGCGCCCATCAGCGTCGTCGGCGCGACGAGCAGGACGAACGACAACCCGAAGCGGATGAGGGAGAGCAGATAGGGCGAGTCCTTCAGCGCCGGGTAAAGCGCCCGGTACACGGGCGTCAACCCGTCGAACAGCGCGCCCAGCGCCAGCGCGCACGCGCCAATGCCGACCTCAATCCAGCCGTAGAGGCGCAAGCCGTCCGCGCTGGCATAGCGCGTAGCGTGCCGCTGCCACCGGTCGGCGATTCGACCGCCGAGGTAACTCCCCAGCGCCAGGCCGCCCATGAACGCGCTCAACACTGCGCTCACCGCAAACGTCGTCACGCCGAAGACGTGGGTGAGCAATTTGACCCACACCACTTGATAGACCAGTCCGCTGAAACCGGAGAGGAAGAAAACGGCGAGGACGAGGCCCGCCGCTCCCTGGATAGGGATACGCTTCGCGCCTGTCCCTATTCCAGCCATCGCCACAATCCGGCCAGCCTCAGCAGCCGAAAATATTCGTTATACGGATGATCATCGGTCAGGATCAGACCCGGCCCAAGACGCTGCCGGAGAACGTCATCCGCCGGGCCGAACCCGGCCAGTATGTCGTCGGCCCCGCGGATGCCCATCAGTGCGACCTCGGCCAGGACGCTGTCGGTGAGGCCGTCCCGGACGACGGCCGGGTCGGGCCGGATCGGTTGATTGGAGCCCAGGAGCAAGGTCGTCGTCCCCTTCTGCCACAGACCTGCGTGCGGGAACGCCTGGGCGAACGTGCGAATCATGATTTGCTGCTCGTGCTCCTGCAGGCTGGTGTCGAGCCATTGCACCATCACGCCGCCAGGCGCCAGGCGCTCCGCCGCCAGCCGATAATACTCGACCGAATAGACGTTGCTGCTGTACGCGCGCAGGGCATAAATCGTGTCGGCGGTGATCACGTCGTACTGCCCGCGGGTCAGCAGCAAATAGTTGCGGCCATCCTCGACGCGCAGACGGACGCGCGGCTGGCTCAACACCTGGCCGTTGTGCGGCGAAAACTCCTGCGCCGCCAGCGCCATCCCTTCCGAAAGCTCGACGATGTCGAGGCGCGCCTGTGCGTGCCTGGCCAGCGCGCCGCTCGTCGCGCCGCCGCCCAGGCCAATCACCAGTCCCTGTTGGACGTTGGGATGAATGAAAGCCGCGAAATGTCCGATGAGGCGATGCAGGCTGAGCATCGCTGCGCCGGTGTTCGCCTCGTGGCCGCCGTTCAGGAAGATAATCTGATCCGGGCCATAGCGGGCCACCGTCACCGTCGCCTCCGCGCCCTCGAAGTTCTGCGCCACCTGGAGCGTAGGATACAGACTGGCAAACAGGGAGCGGTTAAGGTCGCCGGGGACGAGCACGGTGATCAGGACCAGCGCGACTGTCGTTAAGCCAACCCCACGCGAAGCCGCTGCTCTTCGGGCGGTCAGCGCCAGCAGCAGGGCCGCCAGCAGGTTCACGACCGCGAGGGCCAGCAGACTCCGCTGGGAGCCGAGCGCAGGGATGAGGACCAGCCCGGTCAGCACCGAGCCGAGCATCGCGCCCAGCACGTTAGCCGAATAAGTCTCCCCCACGCTCTGGCCCAGCCGTCCAGCCTGACGCGCGTAGACGAGTGTGGCCAGCGGAAACGTCATCCCCATGCACAGGCTGGGGATGAGCGTCAAAATCAGCGCGATCACGACGAAGAACGACGGGCTGCCGCTCACCTGCCCCGGCCCAATCGTCGCGGACGCGGGTTGGACGAACCGGACTCCCCAGGTGGTCGCCAGGAGAAGGAGCGCGGCGCTCAGGCCCAGGGCCGCCTCGGCTGCGATCAATGCCCGCAGCGGATCGCTCAGGCGAGGCGCCTTGATCCCGATCCACTGGCTGCCCAGCCCGATGCCGAGAAGCACGAACGCCACCATCGCGCTAAAAGCATAAACGCTATGGTCAGAAACCAGCGTGAGGAAGCGCGTCCAGATGACCTCGAAGCCCAGGGCCGCGAAACCGGAGAGGAACATCAGGGCCAGCGTCGCCCGCGCGGGCGCGAGCCAGCGGCGGTGAGTTGGCACCGACGACGTCGGTGGCGCGGACGGCGCCGCTTCGGCCGGCCGCGGCGCCGCCGGATGACGCCCGGCAGGAAGGCGCGCGGCGAATCCCAGCAGCGTCAGCCCGGCCAACAGGTTGAAGCCCGCCGCCACGATGGTCGTGATACGCAGCCCAAAGAGGCCAATCAACAGCAGGCCAGCGGCCAGGCTGCCCACGACCGCGCCCAGCGTGTTCCAGGTGTAAAGCCGCGCCACTTTGTTGCCGAGTTCGGCGAGGTCGCTCACCAGCGCCGGGATGAGGATGGGCAGCGTCGCGCCCATGAGCGTGGTGGGCAGCAATAACAGGAGAAACGACAGACCAAAGCGGACGAGAGAAAGCAGATAAAGCGAGCGCTCCAACGAGAGGTACAACACCTGGTAAAGGGGTGTCAGGCCTTCAATCAGGGCCGGGAGGGTCAGCGCGCACACGGCAATCCCGATTTCCACGCCGGCGTACAGGCGCAGGCTGTTCACTCGGCGGTCGGCCAGCCGGCCGCCGAGATAACTGCCCAACGCCAACCCGCCCATGAATGCGCCCAGCACGGCGCTGACGGCGTAGGTCGTCACGCCGAAGACGTGGGTAAGCAGTTTGACCCACACCACCTGATAAACAAGGCTGCTAAAGCCTGATAGAAAGAAGACGGTGAGGACAACCGGAAGCAAGACCGCAGCCCAGCGCATTCTGGCCTCGCTCGCGCGAGGCGCGGAATCAGCGTTGAGGGAAGCCATCGGAGCGCGTCAGTCCCCAACTGCGCCCGGCTCGGCCGCCGGGCCTTTGTGCGTGACGGCGTTGTACTGCACCCAGTGGCGCACCATCCAGTCCAGCCCGCGGCGCAAAGGCGAATGGAGGAGCGCTTGCTTGAGCGCGCCTTCCCAGTAGTGCTTGAAGTACATCTTGCGCCAGCGCCAGCGCAGCAAGGCATAGTAGGGCGCGAGGAGCCAGTGCCCCTGCGAGCGGCCCACAAACAGGATGTCGTTGATCTCGCTCATCACCTGCGCTTCGGCGTCGCTCACCCAGGGCGTGTTGCCCCGGTTCAGGTCGAAGTCGCACCAGCCGTCCTGCGCTTCCGGCTCGACAAAGCCTTTCGCCAGCGCGTCGGGCCAGAGGGGCGTGCCGGGGTAAGGCATGTAGACGCACACCGAGCAGCGCGCCTTTGCGTTGATGGCGCACAGTTTTTCGATCAGGTCAAACGTGATCTGGCGGTCGGCGCGGTTCTCTTCAGGCAGGCCGACGATAAACGAGAGATTGGCCTCGATGTCCGGCGCGATCTCGGCCAGGTTGCGCACCCCCCACTCAATTTGCTCGGCTTTCTGATCCTTGTGCATCGAGTCGAGCACCGCCTGCGAGCCGGACTCCGCGCCGATGTTCACCCACTGGCAGCCGGTGTCGCGCATCCATTTGACGAACTCCGGCTTGAGCAGCTGCACACGCACCTGCCCGCTCCACGGCATCCCGACTTTCTCGACCAGCCGCTGCATCGGCTTGATGCGGCCAAAGAGGTAGTCGTCGGCGTAGTCCACCGCGTTGATGCGGAAGCGATCCTTCAACCACTGGATTTGCTCGACCACGAACTCGTCGGAGTGCTGCCGCCAGGTGCGCTTCATCACCACTTCGTTGTAGCAGAAACCGCAGCGGAAGGGACAGCCGCGCGAGATGTAGACCGGCAGGGCGCGCTCATAAGGCCCCGATTGAATCAAGTAGCGTTCAACCGGGATCAAGTCCCAGCGCGGGCGGAAACGGTCGAGGTCCTGAATGAAGGGCCGCTCCGGGTTGACGATTGGCTTCCCAGCCTCTTTCCAAGCGAGGCCTCTTACCTCAGCTGGCATGGGGATGCCGCTGCTACGCATGGGGATGCCGCTGCTACGCATGGGGATGCCGCTGCCACGTCCTGCCAGGATGCCCTGTCCTGCCAGGATGCGCGCCAACTCCTGGACGGTCTCTTCCCCCTCGTTCACCACCACGAAATCCACGTAATCTTCCCGCAGGCAGGCCTCAGGCATAATCGTGGCGTGGACTCCGCCCCACACGACCGGAATGCCCAAAGCCTTGATTCGCCTGGACGTCTCAATGACCGGCCTGAGCTGCGGCCCGGTGATGGTGCTGAGGCCGACGAAGAGCGGGCGCTCGCGCTCGACCAGGCGCACGAACTCATCCACAAAGTCGTGCGTCTCGTGGAACAGGCGCGGCCTAAATCCGGCCTGCAGGAGCGCGTCGGCGACGTACATGATGCCGAAGGGCGGATACATATCGCGCTCGTTGCGGTAGTTGATGAGGAAGATAGTATCGTTTGGCATGGATGCCTCGGGGGGTGAAGATAGTAAATCCCAAATCCCAAACTCCAAATTCCAAAACTCCAAATCGCAAAGTCAAGGGCAAACGGGCATGCGCCGGCTGCTGATCGTCAGGGATCAATCACTACTCGGAACCCCGTCCCATGCGCGCGGTAGTCCCGGCTGGGGATCGTCACACTGCACGCGCTGCGGACGTAGAGCCTGGTGTGATGAATACTGTACCCCCAAGAGCCGCCTTTGACAACATGGAAATCCGGGAGCGCCGGGTTGTACAGACTGGCCGTCCACTCCCAGATGTTTCCGGCCATATCACGGCAGCCATAGGGCGAGACATTCTGCGGGATTGAGCCAACCGGCGCGGGCGCGCCATTCCGCCAGTACCAGCCCGCCCGCGCCCATTCCCGGCGGGGCTTGACGAGCAGGCTGAAGAGATAGGTTTCCGGCCCGACCGGGAAACGCCGCTGCCACTGGATTTCGGGCCTCGGCTTTTCTTCACCCCACGGATAGGTGCGGCCATCGGCGCCGCGCGCGGCCTTCTCCCACTCGAATTCGGTCGGCAGCCGGCACCGACGACTGATCTTCTTCGACAGCCATTCGCAGTAAGCCAGCGCCTCGCTCTGGCTCACATCCACCATCGGGTAGTTCGCCATTTCCGGCGGATAGTCTTTGACGATGGCGTATCGCCGTCCCCTAAAGGGGATCTTCGACCAATCCTCCCCAATAGCCCACCAGTTCCCGCCCCAGCGAAAGCCGGTTTCGTCCAGAAAGGTTTTCCATTCGCCGTACGTCACCAGGTGAACGGCGATGAGAAAAGTATCCAGTTCGATGATTTGCCGCGGCCTGGGCGGCGGCGCCTGCGCGAGTCGCTCGTAGGTTTCTTCCGGCCCGTAGACGAATGGCCCGGCGGGCACGGCGACGAAATCGGATTTACCTTCAATGTTCCTTAGCCACATGGGAAATGTGTGACGAGTAAGGAGTAATTAGAGTTCGCCGCGAAACGCCCGCGCCGAGATTGCCTGATCCACCCGCTTCGCGTCGGCCCGCCGCTGGTCGCCGCGCGCTCAATCATTTCTGCTTGCGCGAACAGGCTCTCAATTTTGGCGACGAAAAGAAAAAGCCCCAGCCTGTCGTTGGGGCCATTTCAGTCATAAACTTCGCCTGTAATCTCATGCTGATCTAGCACTCGCCGAAAATGCGGGTCTTTTGAGAAAAACTGCCCGCCGACGACTTGACAACAGGCTGCGACCAAAGCATCGGGCAACTTGAGACCGTGTATTTGCCGGATGATGCCGCCGCGCTTGGCCACCGAGGTATTAACCGGCACGGCCTTCATTAAGCGAATGACAGCCTGTTGGCGGCGCTGGGCACTCACGTCCTGTTGCTTGACTGCCCAGAGTTCTGCGATTGTAATCGCAGAGATGGCCCCCGTAGCCTGGCCGTTGATAACTGCCTCGACCAACGCCGTGGATCGGGCGTCTTCGTTTTTGAAGTAAGCGACCAGCACCGATGTGTCAAAGAAATAGTCCGGCATGGGCTTAAGCGCTCAATCCCACTCGTCGCGAAGCTGACGCACCACTTCGACAGCGCTGGCCTCCACGTAGGCCAAGCTGCCCTTCGCTTCCTTCGCCAACGCGGCTAGCGCCTCACGCGGCATGGCCGCCAACTCGTGGTCAATCAGCAGAGCCTGGGTCCATTGCACTTGACTGGGCGGCAAGTGGGCCACGACGCTGAGCCACACGACGCGACTGGCGGCGGCTCGCGTTTGGACGGTCTGCTTCCCCCGCACAAGGCGCGGACGTTTGCGCCGAAAGCGAGTCCGGCTGGCTTTCACTTTTGTTTGTCCGCTGCCTTCCACAGGAGGCTGAAGCGTTTTGAGTTGCTGCACGATGACCGGCAGGCTCATGGCGAGGATTATAGCATACCCCCACCGGAAGAAAGATTGTCCCTGTTCCGGCTGACTGCTCTCACCGCGCTGGTTACTTCAAAATTGGCAATCCCGTAGGCGTATGTTAGACTACTTGCTCAAGCAGTCCGACGAATCAAGGATTAAGTATGCCCAAAGGGAAAACAGCCAAGCCTTCGTTGCGGAAGCCGGTCAACCTGCCCGCCGCAGCCCGCGTCGTGACGCTGGCAATGTACGATTATCACATTGCGGAAGACACTGGCAAGCATGGGCTGGTAGGTCTTTTCGACACATTTTGGTCCAAGCAGTTTCCCACGCGAGTCGCTTTTCATTTGTTTGTGAAACTGGCCGGGGCGCCGGGGCGCCATAAGGCGCGGGTCGAGTTGCGCAACAAAATCAGTGGAAACCGCGTTCTTGAACTGCCGGTCTACGAATTTGACCTGCCTGACAGGCCGGTTGCCTACAATGACTTAGTCAGCCAGTTGAGCCTTGACTTGCCGGGACCGGGGGTATTGGAATGGCAGGTTTACGTGGACGGCAAACTGAGCGGGGCCTACGCCTTTCAGGTTCTGCTGGTGGACTGACGCGAGGCGAGAATGCTAGATAAGCCGCAAGTCAATATCTTTGCCGTTTGTGACCGCGTGGTGCGGGACCAGAGTGGCAAGCCCAGCTTGTTGGGGGTATTGGATATCCTCAACTCCCCGGCTTTCCCTGCTGTATTCTCCTTCTATGTGTTTGTGCAGATTATGGCCCCGCCCGGCGATTACCGCATTGCTGTTCACTTAGGCTCTGACGAGCCATTGCCCCAAAAACTGCTTGAGGATGCCGTCGCCGTCACCGAACAGGCTAGAGGGATGCACATCTCTGGAAATGTAACGCTGCCTTTTGACCATCCAGGGCTTTATGAGTTTCGCCTATATATCGACGATGTCCCGGCCCTGACCCGTCCCTTCCAGGTCCGCCAGGTGGCCTGAGCGCAGGATGAAAGACGGAGATAATAATGCGTAACGAGTAACGAGTAATCAGAAGTCACCGCTCGAACTACTGAGACACTGAGGGCGACTGAATACACTGAATCAGTGCCCTCAGCGCCATCAGTGCTTCAGTGGTTCAAAGCTCCCCTCGAAACGCCCTCGCCAACACTGCCTGATCCACCTTCTGCGCCCGCCGCCGCGCTACCTCCACCGCCCGCTCAATTGCCTCCGCTTGCGCGAACAGGCTCTCGATTTGAGTGACGATGCGGCGTTGCTCGGCGAGAGGGGCAAGAGGTACAGGAAATGCGCGGAGATTAGTAGCATTGATCGAGGCGAGATTAACCGTCTGGCGTGCAACGGCCATAAAGTAGTCGCGAGCATATTGAGTTTGGCTGGCTAAGCTGACCCATTCAGGCATTACATGCGAAGAGTATGGACGCGCAGAGAAG